>DQAM01000329.1 GCA_003523545.1 Dysgonomonas sp. | reverse complement strand
GGAAAAGTCGACATTGAGAAAGGTATACCAGGAGCTAATCAACCCCGGGATAACAAATCGAAGGGTGGAGCTCGTAAACCCGTACTCACTCATAAGGCTGCAGTAAGTGAAGAAGACGTTCAGAAGCAGATAAAAGAAACCCTTGCCCGTCTCACAAATAAAGGCGGTAAGAAAGGTGCCAAATACCGTAAAGAGAAAAGGGATGCTATATCCCAGAAGCATCAGGAAGAGCTCGAAATGCAGGCTCAGGAAAGCAAGGTGCTCAAAATTACAGAATTCGTAACGGCCAACGATTTGGCTAATATGATGAATGTACCGGTAGTACAGGTAATCTCTACTTGCATGAGTATTGGCATCATGGTTTCTATCAATCAGCGTCTCGATGCTGAAACGATCAATATAGTAGCCGAAGAATTCGGATACAAAACAGAATATGTAAGTGCCGAAGTAGTTGAAGCTATCACCGAAGAAGAAGACCGCGAGGAAGATCTTGAATCACGTGCTCCGATTGTGACCGTGATGGGACACGTCGACCACGGTAAAACATCGCTTCTCGACACCATCCGTCAGACAAATGTGATTGCAGGTGAAGCAGGAGGTATCACACAGCATATCGGTGCGTACAATGTAAAATTAAAAGACGGAAGGCGTATAACATTCCTCGATACACCGGGACACGAAGCTTTTACTGCCATGCGTGCCCGTGGTGCTAAAGTAACGGATATTGCTATTATTATTGTAGCGGCAGACGATAATGTGATGCCCCAGACAATCGAAGCAATCAATCATGCTTCTGCTGCAGGTGTACCCATTGTTTTCGCTATAAACAAGATAGATAAACCGGGAGCCAATCCCGAAAAGATAAAAGAAACTCTTGCCGGTATGAACTACCTAGTAGAAGAATGGGGAGGTAAATATCAATCGCAGGATATATCAGCCAAACAAGGTTTAGGCGTAGATGAATTGCTTGACAAAGTCCTACTGGAAGCCGAGCTTCTCGAGCTGAAAGCTAATCCTCATAAAAGGGCTACAGGTTCTGTCATAGAGTCTTCTTTGGACAAAGGACGCGGTTATATATCAACTGTCCTCGTTCAGAACGGAACCCTCAAACAAGGAGATATTGTATTGGCAGGAACTTATTTCGGACGTGTCAAGGCCATGTTCAACGAACGTAATGTACGCATAGAGGATGCCGCACCTGCTGCACCTGCACTTATATTAGGACTGAATGGAGCTCCTCAGGCAGGAGATTTATTCCACGTTCTCGAATCTGAACAAGAAGCCCGCGACATAGCCACTAAGCGTGAACAATTACAAAGGGAACAAGGTCTACGTACGCAGAAGATACTTACTCTGGACGATATAGGCCGTCGTATAGCCATCGGAAATTTCCAGCAATTGAATATCATCGTAAAAGGAGATGTGGACGGTTCGGTCGAAGCACTTTCAGATTCCTTGATACGCCTATCTACAGAAGAGATACAGGTAAATGTTATACATAAAGCCGTAGGAGCTATCTCCGAATCGGATATAACACTAGCTGCCGCTTCCGATGCTATCGTTATCGGATTCCAGGTGAGACCCTCACTGGCTGCAAGAAAAGCAGCCGAAAAAGACGGAGTAGAAATACGTTTGTATTCTATCATCTACGATGCCATAGACGAAGTGAAATCCGCTATGGAAGGTATGTTATCTCCCGAAATCAAAGAGGAGATCACAGCCAACGTGGAAGTGCGCGAAGTCTTCAAGATTACCAAGGTCGGCACAGTTGCAGGTTGTATGGTTAAGGATGGAAAAATCAAACGAAGCAACAAAATACGCCTTATACGCGACGGTATAGTTATATATTCAGGAGAACTCGGTTCGTTAAAAAGATTTAAAGATGATGTGAAGGAAGTTGCCGCCGGATATGAGTGTGGGCTTAACATTCACAATTACAATGACATCAAGATAGGAGACATAATAGAAGCCTTTGAAGAAATAGAAGTCAAAAAAACATTATAATATTAAAAAAAAGTATTATATTTGTGACATAACCTAAAAAACCAATTGATAGTTGTAACCAAGCAATCATGCCCTGAAATCGGTGGTATGTTTTAAATACCACCGAAAACACAACTATCAATCAGTTTTTAAAGGTTGTAATTCTTCCCGAACCTGGTTATCTTTACCTCTCCGATATTATTGCTAAAATACCTAATGATATGATGACCAAAAAAATATTATCAGCTTTTCTTATTGCATTATTCGTATTTACCGGGACTTTGTCTGCACAGATTAGTATGCAGAATATCACTCCTGCAGTTAATATCCGTATAGCATATATCAATTCGACAGAAATATTAGAACTCATTCCGGGTAAAGCAGAAGCA
Source organism: Dysgonomonas sp. (assembly GCA_003523545.1). Classification (GTDB taxonomy): domain Bacteria; phylum Bacteroidota; class Bacteroidia; order Bacteroidales; family Dysgonomonadaceae; genus Dysgonomonas_A. The sequence continues at coordinate 709 of DQAM01000329.1, read as the reverse complement.
ACCAAAGCTATAAAAGAGCTCAATGAGAAATACAAAGATGAGCTGACCACCATGCAGAACGATTATAATAATAAATATACCGATTTTTTATCCAAACAAAATTCTCTGGCAGAAAGTATAAAATTGCGCAGAATGCAAGAATTATATGAGTTGGAGCAAAACATTACCCGCTTCATGAAAATTGCGCAGGAGGACGTAGAAAGCCAGGAAAAACAGCTTATAGCCCCTCTCCGTAATAAATTGAAGGAAGCTGTAGAGCAAGTAGGGCTCGAGCAAGGCTATACCTGTATATATGATAAGGCAAATCCGGCTATTGCATTCATTACTCCAAATGCTATCGACGCTACTCCATACGTAAAAGCAAAGCTTAATATCAGAAAGTAAATCCACGGTTAACATTTACCGTTAACGTAATTATGAATACTTCACTACAACCCGGGCCTATCGGTATATTTGACTCCGGTTACGGCGGATTGACCATATTATCAGAAATTCAAAAAAAACTTCCTGAATACGATTATATATACCTTGGAGACAATTCAAGGTCGCCGTATGGTACACGTTCCTTTGAGATTGTTTACGAATTTACCAAACAAGCGGTATTAACTCTATTCGACAAAGGATGCAATCTAGTTATTTTAGCTTGTAACACGGCTTCGGCAAAGGCCCTGAGAACAATCCAGCAGAATGACCTGCCGAATATCCATCC
>DQAM01000328.1 GCA_003523545.1 Dysgonomonas sp. | reverse complement strand
CAGGTCTTTTGTTTTTTATGAGTAGTTGCGAAAAAGACAATACCTGGGGCGATGGGCTTCCCGAGATGGAGCATGTGTATTATATTGGGTTCTATAAGACTAATGTCAATACAGATTATCTAACTTACGAAGTTGCCGCCAACGGCGATACTCAATGGAAGTACGGTTCCAGTGCCACTAATGGGACATTTACCGCAACAGATGCGAAATGGGAAATAGCTGTTCCCTTTCAGTTTCACAGTGAAAGGGTGCGTTCTTACGACTCAGTAATTTATTTCTGGGTAACAAATAATAGTGAATCTAACCTGGCGGCAGGTACCGATTATAGTGTTATCGATGAGAACGGATCGGTTATTACACCCGATGCACAAGGAGCATATTCATTGACTTGGGCTCAGACAAAGAAAGGAGTGCAGAATATCAAATTCAAACGGCTGACTTCGGCAACAGGTTCATTGAAAGTAAATGTACTGGATCCTGCAAAAGGAGCTCCTAATGCGAATGATCTGACCACTACGGTTAATAATCATACAAACGATTATGAAGTACGTGGATTTACATTTGATTTTAATAAGGTGACGATTAATTTTAAATAATAAAGTGGTACGCTATTTTAGTTTATAAGGTGATGATTCTTCAAATCCCCCTGTGTTATAACAGGGGGATTATATTATAAGAATTACTACCGCATTTTATTATATTTGCAATCAAAAAATAAGAGTCAGTTTTGATTCTACATATATGAAGAATAATGAAAAAAATATGCCTGCCGGGTTTATTGTTTCTCTGCTTTACCTTTTATTCACAGGCTCAATGGTTGTGGGATATACAAAAGTTAAACGAAATAAAGTCTAATATCGATAATCCTGTATATTCGGATGCTTACCGGGCCTTAATTAAAGATGCCGATAAAAAAATAAGAGTAAAACCTTACTCTGTTACTTTCAAAGAAGGTTTGGCTCCGAGCGGGGACAAACACGATTATGTCAGTCTCAGCCGTTATGTCTGGCCTGATCCTTCAAAACCTGACGGCTTCCCATATATCCACAGGGACGGCGAATCAAATCCTGAATTGGAGAAATACGACAGGAACCCGTTGGGGGATATGGCAAATGCTGTAACCACTCTTTGCCTTGCTTATTTTTATAGCCGAGAAGAGGATTATGCAAGAAAAGCAGTTGAATTGCTGCGTGTTTGGTTCTTGAATGAAGATACAAAAATGAATCCTCATCTGAAATATTCCCAATTTGTCCCTGGTGTAAATAATAATAAAGGTCGTCCTTATGGATTGATTGATACATATTCATTTGTCGATATGCTCAATGGTGTTAAGTTATTAGAAACCTCCCAATCGTACACAGAAGCAGACAGAGCAGGTTTGCAGAATTGGTTCGGAGCATTATCTAAGTGGTGGCAGACGAGTGAGCAGGGTGTAGCCGAAAAAAATGGGAAAAATAATCACGGTCTTGCCTATGATGTACAGTTAGCGGTATTCTCTTTATTTTCGGGAGATAAGAAAACAGCATTGGAAGTAATCAATCAATTCCCCGAAATGCGTCTATATACGCAGATTGAACCCGACGGCAGCCAACCTGAAGAATTGAGACGTACATTGGCATTCCATTATTCGGAGTACAATATCAAGCACATGATAGATATGTTCGCAATAGCCAAAAGTCAGGGAATAGAATTGTACAATGCAGAATCTGCGGATGGAAGAAGTTTCTATAAAGCTGTCGATTTTCTGATACCTTATCTGGGTAAAGATGTTTCAGCATGGCCTTACCAGCAGATCAGTGGTTGGGAAAATTCCCAGCAGAATTTCCTGGAAGATTTATACCGGATTGCAGCACTGGATAATTCACGGAAAGATTATCTGGAATTATATAAAAAATACAATAAACAGGATAAATCGTCAAGAAATAAGTTGCTGTACGGCTTAGAAGAAGAAATTTGAGAAATAAGAATAATCAATCAATAAAATAAGAGATGTCATGAAAAAAGTATTTTTAGGAATAACCTTATTATCGGTTTTGTTTTCCTCTTGTAAAACAACAGAAAAGGAAGACATGATTCAATCAGATTTTGATTTTGCGGGCAGGCAGTTGACTTTCGCAATGACGGAAATCGACAATGCCAAAGCAGAAGAGTCACCCGAAAGTAAAGAAAGAAGAGAGAAATCGAACAGAGGGCCTCTTGTAAATCCACGAACCATCAATAAGGAAGGAAAACTGGAACTGGTTCCGTCGCGTGACTGGACAAGCGGTTTTTTTCCGGGAGAGCTTTGGTATATGTACGAGTATACAAAAGATAAGAAATGGGAAGAGGCGGCACGCAAATATACGGATCCATTGGAGCGTGAAAAAACAAACGGAGGAACACACGATATGGGATTCAAGGTATATTGCAGTTTTGGTAATGGCTACCGGTTGACGGGCGATGAAAAATACAAAGATATAATGCTGGAATCGGCACGTACTCTGATAACCCGGTACAAACCGCATATAGGTGCAATCCGTTCGTGGGATCACAACAGCGACAAATGGCAATATCCTGTAATTATCGATAATATGATGAATCTAGAACTTCTTTTCTGGGCTTTCCGGGAAAGTAAGGACTCCGTATTTTATGATGTGGCCGTCAATCATGCCAGGACAACCATAAAAAATCATTTCCGTGATGATTACAGCTCGTATCATGTGATAGACTACGATACAATTACAGGAGAGGTACGACATAAACATACTCATCAGGGTTATGCTCACGAATCGGCATGGTCGCGTGGTCAGGCCTGGGGACTATATGGATACACTCTATGCTATCGTGAAACTCAATTGCCCGAGTTCTTAGAACAGGCAAAACATATAGCTGATTATATCTTTTCCAGTTCTACTCTTCCCGAAGATTTAATTCCTTATTGGGATTTTAGTGCGCCTGAAATACCGAACGAGCCCCGTGATGTATCGGCAGCCACAGTTACGGCTTCGGCTCTGTATGAACTTAGCCTTTATGATAAAGAAAATTCTCAGAAATATATAGATTGGGCAAATACGATTCTCGAAAATCTTTCCAAAAATTATCTGGCTGAAGAAGGTCAGGATAGAGGATTTCTTTTGTTACATAGCACAGGTTCCAAACCATCCAATTCGGAAGTAGATGTACCGTTGGTTTACGCCGATTATTATTTTCTCGAAGCATTACTGAGAAAGCAAAAGCTTGAAGCAACCGGGAATCTGTTCTAAATAATAACTTTCAAAAAGTATGTATAAAAAAATAATCTTTTCATTTTTACTTCTGGGTATAAGCCTTCTGTCTTTTTCTCAAATCAATTATTCAGACAAAAAGAGATTGAATGACGGATGGAAATTCCTTCGTCAGGATTTGGGGAGTATATGGGAAGCAGTGCGTAAACCTGCGGGAAAGGACAGCCCCGAAACTGTACCCTTGTGGAAGGATGTGACGCTTCCCCATTGTTTCAATGCAGAGGATGCGGTAGATCCCGACGTAAATTATTACGAAGGCCCCGGATGGTATAAAACTATACTTGAAATAAATAATCCCTATAAAGACGGACGTGTCCTGCTTCAATTTGAAGGGGCAGGGCAGAAAACAGATGTTTATATTTATACTGAAAAAGTAGGCAGTCATGTCGGTGGATATGATGAATGGATTGTGGATATTACCGATGCTGTCGATCGTTTCCGCCGATCGGGAGATGCTGAACGCTTCGAAGGAAAGATACCTTTAAGCATACGATGCGACAATACACGAGATACGGAGATGATTCCGTCAGATTTATCAGATTTCAATGTATACGGAGGACTTTATCGCTATCTTAATCTAGTGTATACTCCTGCAATAGCCTTCACAGGTATTCAGACCTATGCTTCTGTCGATGAGAAGGATAGGGAAGGACTGCTTCAGATAAAAGCTTTTTTTACCAACCATTCTCAGGTTGGGGATGCCTCTTTGAATATACAAATATCCGATCCATTAGGAGATCAAATATCAGACGAAAATATTACTATAACAGAATTCACGGATAAAGACGTTTTATCACTGAAAATACCCAAACCCAAGTTGTGGTCGCCTGAAACACCAAATCTTTATTCTGCAAAATTCACACTTAATTCTTTGACCGGAACTATGATTTGCGAAGAGAAATTCGGATTCCGTCATTTTGAGTTTAAGGAAAAAGGTCCTTTCTTTCTGAATGGAGAAC
>DQAM01000212.1 GCA_003523545.1 Dysgonomonas sp. | reverse complement strand
GATCTAATCCTTTTAACTCAATTGCAGACAGGCAAATAGGAGATTTGCAGGTTGGTGTTAAATTCTTATTCTAAGAAATTTTATCTTTAATATAAAAACCGGTAGCTTTGTCTATCGGTTTTTTTATATCAATATATGGAAACAATATATATCCCCGTAAGTAAAAGAAAAATTGTATTTCTGATAGCCGGATCACTCTTGTTCGTTTTGCTGGGTGTATGGCTGCTGGTTTACTTCGAAGGGTATAGGCAGATCGCTGGCGCGGCATCTATATTGTTTTTCGGAGCGGGATTATTCGTTTTTCCTAAAAAACTCTTTGACAAGAGTCCGGCACTTATCATTGATGAAAAAGGCATTACTGACAATATCACTAAACCGCATATCGGCTTGATTGAATGGAAAGACATAGTCCGCTTTGATATTATCCGTATTTATTCGAATAAAATGCTGCTCATTTTTGTAATTAATCCCGAAGAGTATTTGGATAAAATAGGCAATAATAAAGTGACAGGACTAAGGAATAACTATAAGATAACCGGAACACCTTTCGTTATACCATCAGGGATTCTGAAATTGAAAATAGAGGATGTAAAAGACCTGTTGAATATGTATCTGGAAAATATAAATATGATGGATAATTCTACAAATTGAATTCCAGATTTACAAACAGATACTGTTCTGATTTATCCCGGTCGGCATTCATATTCCTGAAGTTGGGGGATATTTTTATTTGTTTTATAGGCTGGAATTCAACCCCGCCAATCATCAATTGTCCGTCTTTATCGTTCCAGGGAGATAAAAACTCATCCGGCATTTTAGAATCCATAATATCGTAACGGGCATACACCCTCCATTTCGGAGCAAATTGATAAGTCGCATAAGCAGAATACCCATAGTAATCTTTATCCTGGATAAAACCTTTATTAAATACACGATTATACTCTACACCTCCCGATATATGCTCGTTCTGATAACCGAGAAATAATGCCAGCGACTTTTGATCATTATATTTTACCTCTGTTACACCTTCCGGCAAAGCGTCGCGTGCATCTTCACCGTCATTGTAGATATCGGCATATACTCTCAATATGGTGTTTCTTAATGGGAACAGGCTTATGCCGGCAGCATAACGGGTACTGCTGTTTTTCACTACATTCCGATAACCTTCGCCATTAGTAAGGCTGAGGTCGGCCGAAATATAATCATTGAACTTGTATTCGGCAGTTGCACCTACATCTACACTGGGAGCCATGCTGTTCAAATCCTGAAAAGACCGTAGTACATACCTGTGCATCCAGTAATCTTCCTGAATACTGAATTGTAATAAGCCTATTTCTCCGACATGTACATCAAATCCTTTGTCTTTCCAGTTGATATATGCATTGCGTATATACACCTGCAGGTTTCCATCCGAATCCCTGCCAGAGGCACCATCGATAATGACGCGGGCCTGCAAAGTGGGTGTAATACGATAATTGTAACCTAAAAATGCCCGGGTAATATCAAATCCTGATTCTTTATTCGCATGCCCGAATCCCTGACTGAAATCGAAAAAACTACGGGCTATAACATTTCCGCCGGGTTTGAAATCCGTATCTTCCTGAGAAAAGAGAGAAGTATTAAGTGTTAAGAATGAAATCAGAAATACAAACAATATTCTCATACCTTATTTATTAAAATTATGAATGCGAAATAATAGTTAATTATCCATATTCCTGTTTCGATATAGTTAAGATTTTATTGAGATTTTTCTTCAAAGTAAGCAAGCGCCTCTGCAACTACGAAATTACTGCCTCCTATAAATAATAAATCATCCTCGTCAGCATCCGAAATAGCCTTACTGATAGCGTCTTTTACCGAAGCATATGCCATTCCCGTAAGACCGCGGCTGGAAGCTTGTTCCATGAGGATCTTTTCATTCAAAGCCCTTTGTATTGAAGCCTTTGTAAAATAATAAACAGCATTTTTTGGTAGTAAGTTCAATACATTACTTATATCTTTATCGTTTACCATGCCGATAATTATACGTAGTGTTTTATAGGTTTCGCTTTCCAGTTGTCTGGTTATATATTTAAAACCTCCGGCGTTATGTCCGGTATCGCATATAATGCGGGGATTTCTTTGCCTGATAATCTGCCATCGTCCCAATAATCCTGTTAATTCCACTACGTTTGCAAATCCGGAATAAACGGCTTGTGGCATAATAGATATCCCTTCACCTGATAAAACATCAATTGTGCAAAGTACAGCAGCGGTATTTTTTACTTGCGGTAATCCTCCTAATTCCCCGATGAGATCGGGATAATCCTGAGTTTGCATCAGCCAGAAACCGTTTTCCTGCATTTGAGCATTCTTAATTATATTTTTATCCTCAGCAAATACAATAGATGCATCCATGGAGTTGGCTTTATCTTCAAATACTTTGCGGACTTCCCCCTCAGCTTCTCCGATCACAACCGGTATACCGGGTTTGATAATTCCCGCTTTCTCCGCGGCTATTTTTTCTAAAGTATTGCCGAGATACTGCGTATGGTCATAACTGATATTGGTAATGACAGAAACAGCAGGAGAAATTATATTGGTACTATCCAGCCTGCCGCCCAATCCTGTTTCTATAACAGCAATATCTACCTCCATATCTTTAAAATAAAGGAATGCCATCATCATGGTAAGTTCGAAAAAAGAAGGCTGTATTGGTTCGAAATTTTCCCGGTGGTTTTGTACAAAATCTGTAACATATTGTTCCGATATTTTTTCACCGTTCACACGTATTCTTTCCCTGAAATCTACCAGATGCGGAGAGGTATAAAGACCAATGCGGTAACCGGATTCCTGCAAAACGGCAGCCAGTAAATGAGAAGTCGAGCCTTTTCCGTTTGTTCCTGCTACATGTATAGTCTTGTATTTTTTGTGAGGATGTCCGAAATATTCGTCAAGTGCCAGACTATTGTCTAAGCCTTCTTTATAAGCACTTCCCCCTATATTCTGATAAACCGGGAGCTGATTGTATAGATAGTGGATGGTTTCCTGATAATTCATTAAAGTAGTGGTGTAAACAGGCGTAAAACAGATTCTGCAAATTTATGGAGGCGAGGCCTTCTATTCCATTCTTCGATATTTATCATCTCAGAAGAAGCCAGGTCATCCATAAAGATATTTTTGGTAATTAAAGCTGTATCATGATTATAAATAAACGCATCTATCTCGAAGTTGTGTTCGAAGCTTCTCACATCCATGTTGGCCGATCCGGTTATGGTCAGGGAATCATCGATAATCATAAGCTTGGAATGAATAAAACCTTTCTTGAAAAGATATACTTTCACTTTTGCATCGAGGAGAAATTTAATGAACGAGCGGGATGCTATCTGCACAAAAGTCGTGTCTGATTTTTCGGGCATAATGATGCGTACATCTACACCGCTCAATGCGGCTGTCTGTAAAGCCAAAAGCAAAGAATCGGTCGGTATAAGATAAGGAGTCTGTATGTATACATGCTCTTTGGCATTGGTGACAGCCTGGAATATACCCTGGTGTATTTCTTTGAATTCTCCTGTCGGACCACTCGTTACAATCTGCATCAGGTTATCTCCGCATGGTGCAAGGAAAGGGAAATATGTATTGGATGTCAGCAGTTCGTTGCGGGATGCATACCAGTCTATAATAAAAGAAGTTTGCAGCCCGTGTACGGCTTTACCTTCCACTTTGAAATGACTGTCGCGCCAGATACCCCCGCAGGCCCCGTCTATATACCTGTCGGCAATGTTCATGCCTCCCATAAACCCTATTTTACCATCGATTACGACTACTTTCCTGTGATTCCGGTAATTAACCCTGCTGGTAAGAAGGCGGAATTTTACTTTCAGGAAAGATTCTACATGGATGCCTTCGGCTGCCATTTCCTTAAAAAATTTCGAATGTGCTTTCCACGAACCCATATCGTCGTAAAGTACACGTACTTCAACTCCTTCACGCGCCTTATGAACAAGCAGATCTTTTACTTTGTTGCCGATCTTGTCGTCTACAAATATATAATATTGAAGATGTATATGCTTTTCAGCCTTTTTTATCTCCTCACAAAGCGCTTCGAACTTGTCCTTTCCGTTATTGTAAAATGTCAGCTTATTGCCATCATAAAGAGGACTGTAATTTAATTTATTCAGGAGGTTTACCAACCCTTTGTATTCAGGTGGAGGATTAAGCGTTTCGAGAAGAGTGGCGCGTTCAAGGGTTTTACGGTTGATTTTTTTATGCATTTTACGCGAAATCAGCCGTTGTTTACGATGGTCTTCCCCGAAAAAATAATAAAACAGCAATCCGACAAGAGGCAGCAATAGCAATATCAATACCCAGGATATTGTTTTCAATGGATTCCTGTTTTCGGAAATAACAACGATTACTACTCCAATTGCTGTCAGAATGTACAGCAGCTGGAATACCAATAGAAAGTTATTTGCCGTAAATATATCCATTGTATACTGATTTAATTATACCGGTTATCTTCGTCAAGCAGCCGCAGCAGGTCTTCACGTAATATGTCCCTTTCCCACGAAAAAGTTTTATCTGTATTTTCCAGATATATAACGATGTCGAGAGCCGTGCGCAATTGTTCCGGTTCTTTTAAATCGATTAATTCATATTTTAGAAGTAATAGTTTAGCGTATTGTTGCAGGAGGTCGGTGTCTTTGATTTTTTCGGCAAGTAGTTGCGCATTGTCCGTAGCTTTCGTATCGAAATGTGTAGAAAAAAAGGACAAAGCTTCATTCAATAATTCTTTTTTTCTCTCCGGGTGTTCGAACGGAGCGCCGTTAACCAGGTCGTTGAATTTAGAAAAAAACTCTTCGATAAGTCTTTGTAAATAGTCTTTTTTTCGTTGCTGAATCATCCTTTAATTTCTTTTCTGTCTATTATTACACAAATAACGGCTCCGATAGTATAAGCGAAGATGTCTCCCCAGCTGAAAGAAGAACCGACTATGATCCTCATTATCTTATTATCCTGCATACCGATGATATCGACCAGATTAAAATATTGTCCGGTTTCGACAGCGTATGCTATCAATAACACCGCACCTGCCAGATATAAGGGGTTGATTTTAATGAACGATTTAAAAAAATAATACATCAGCATCACTACCAGAACATCTCCTCCGTAAGGGCGGATAATGCTGTCTCTGACATACAGTGCGATAAATACCTCGATAACAAATATAAGTAAAAATATAAGAAACGACTTCAGGTCGAATCTTAAATTTATAGATGTATTATTTCCTGTATTTGCCATCACTTTCGTCTTCTATAATATTGAGGTATGATCTGTAACGGCTTTCGCTGATATAATGTTTTTCGACTGCCTCTCTTACTGCGCAACCCCGCTCATTGATATGGATGCAATTATTGAAACGGCAATCGTGCGAAAATTTGAAAATCTCCGGAAAATAGTGACCTATTTCTTCCGGTGCCATATCTACTGTTCCGAATCCTTTTATTCCGGGAGTATCTATAATAAAACCTCCCTGCGGTAATTCGAGCATTTCGGAGAAGGTAGTAGTATGCATTCCTTTGCCGTGGTAATCCGATATGCTTCCTGTCTTCAGGTTCATATCCGGAACCAGTATATTTATCAATGTGGATTTTCCTACACCGGAGTGTCCGGAGAGTAGAGTTATCTTACCCGTTAATTTTTCATTCAATATATCAAGTCCGAACTTATTCTGTGCTGATATCTTATAAGAAGCATATCCGATGTGGTCGTATAAATTTATAAGTGCATCCAGATATGCGGTTTCCTCTTCGTCATAGATGTCTATCTTGTTGAAAATTAAACTGACCGGAATCCGGTATGCTTCGGCGGAAGCCAGGAATCGGTCGATGAAAACCGTTGTAGTTATAGGTTTTTTTATGGTTACGATAAGAAAACACTGGTCGAGGTTAGCGGCAATGATATGTGCCTGTTTGGAAAGATTGGAAGAACGGCGGATAATGTAGTTCTTACGATCGCTTATATTCGTAATCACCCCTGTCCCGTCTTCGTTGAGTATAATTGTTACCCTGTCGCCGACAGCGATGGGATTGGTACTCCTGATATCTTTCAGACGGAAATTACCTTTAATCCTGCACTCGATATTTCTTTGGTCGTCGGTACGTACAAGATACCAGCTTCCCGTATTTTTGATTACCAATCCCTCCATTTACTGTCTGTATACTGCTTAGCTTAGTTTATGAATCACAAGTCCAGACCTGAGTTTAGGTTCGAACCATGTTGTTTTAGGAGGCATGATGTTTCCCGAATCCGCAATATCCATAAGCTGTTTCATTGTAACAGGATACAACGCTATCGCAAGTTTCATTTCCCCGCTGTCGACACGTTGCTTCAACTCACTAAGTCCGCGTATTCCTCCGACAAAATCTATTCGCTTATCGGTACGCAGGTCTTTTATTCCAAGTATTTCGTCCAGTATGTATTTGGAAGAGATAGTCACATCCAGAACACCTATCGGGTCATTGTCGTCGTATGTATCGGGTTTAGCAGTCAGGCTGTAGCATTTACCTTCCAGATAAATGGAAAAGTTATGTAATGCAGTTGGTTGTGCTATCTCACTGCCTTTTTCTTCGATGATAAAATGGGTTTCCAGTTTTTTAAGGAACTCAGGAGGTGTAAGTCCGTTCAGGTCTTTTACAAGGCGGTTGTAATCGATGATATTCAATTGGTTTGCCGGGAAACAGACCGCCATGAAATAATTATATTCTTCGTCGCCTTTGTGATCGGGATTTTGTCCTGCTTTTTCAGCACCGACAAGTGCAGCAGCAGCCGAGCGATGATGGCCGTCCGCAATATACAGGCTGGGTATCTCCGCAAAAATCTGCGTAATCCTGTTTACGACCTCTGTATCGTTGATAACCCAGAAATGATGTCCTACACCATCCTGCGCGGTAAAGTCATACTCAGCAGGTTCGTTTATTATCTGGTTGATGATTTTCTCGAGTTCTTCATTATCGGGATATGCGAAAAAGACGGGCTCTACATTGGCATCATTTACCCGTACATGCATCATGCGGTCTTCTTCTTTATCTTTACGGGTCAGTTCATGCTTCTTGATTTTCCCGCTCATATAATCGTCTATGTGCGAGCATACTACCAACCCATATTGTGTTTTTCCGTTCATCGTTTGTGCATACAGGTAGTAATTTTCATCTTTATCCTGTACGAGCCATCCTTTTTCCTGGAATTTGTTGAAATTATGGACAGCCCTTTCGTATACTTCAGGATGATGCTCATCGATCATTTCTTCGAAATCGATTTCGGGTTTGATAATCCGGTATAAGGATTTCTCGTTCCCTTCGGCTTCGAGGCGCGCTTCCAATGAGCTCAAAACGTCATAAGGACGTGAAACAACCTCCTGTACTATCTCTTTCGGCGGACGTACGCCTTTAAATGGTTTTATAATAGCCATATATTAGATTTTAATTATTATCAACAGATAATAGATGGTAAATTATGAACTATGAGCTATAAATCATCATCATTTATAACTCATAATTCATAACGTGAAATCGTCTGCTCGTTCACTCTTATACAGTCATTATTTCCTTTTCTTTCGCAGCAAATAATTCGTCGATCTGCTTGATATATTTGTCGTGTACTTTCTGTACAGAAGCTTCACCGTCTTTTGCAACATCCTCGGGAGTCCCTTCTTTTACTGATTTTTTAATAGCGTCTATTGCATCCCGGCGGGCGTTGCGGACACTTATTTTAGCATCTTCTGCTTCCTGTTTCGATTGTTTCACCAAATCTTTACGGCGTTCTTCTGTCAGCGGAGGAATAGACAGACGTATAACTTCTCCGTCGTTGCTCGGATTCAGGCCG
>DQAM01000210.1 GCA_003523545.1 Dysgonomonas sp. | reverse complement strand
TAATTCCAATTCTTCATCTTGTATAACTGATAAGACAGACCTGCTTCGAACTGGAAATAATCGTCGGGCCAGTTGAGACGCTTACCATACGCCACCGATACACCTAACGTTTTAATCGATTTGTCCGGGTCAAGGGCATTATTATATGCGTATTCTCCCATACCGCTATTATAATAATAATTGTTCATGTACATATTATTATAATAACTGTTACTGTAATAACTGTCGTTAACACCGGTCTGAATAGAATAGTAAAGACCTACCGATAGGAAATTAGGACGTTTACCGCCAAACCACGGGTCCATAAATGATATAGAATAGGACTGGTAGTATTTGCCGTTCGTCTGAGCGCTCAGTTGCAAAGTCTGTCCTTCACCCTGAGGTATAACGCCTTTATATGATCCGGGATTGAACAGATTTTTAAGAGAGAAATTAGTGAATCTCAGGCTTAACCTTCCTAATACACCGGTTTGCCCCCATCCTGCTGAGAATTCGATCTGATCATTAGCCTTCGAAGCCAGAGGATAAGATATATCGACGGTTCCTGATTCACGGTCGGGCTGAATATCGGGTTGTAATCTTTCAGGGTCGAAATGTCCCATCTGCGCAACCTCACGCAGCGAACGCATCAGCTCCTCACGGCTGAATAAAGCACCCGGCTTAGTACGAAGTTCACGACGGATAATATCTTCATATACCCGGTCATTTCCTGAAATAAGTACTTTACGGATTGTAGCCTTAGGTCCTTCGATGATACGTATTTCCAAATCTACCGAATCATTAGAAATATTTACTTCTACCGGGTCTGCGGTATAAAATATATATCCATTATTATAATATAATGTATTTCCTACAGAATTATCATCGCTCACCAGATTCTCCATCAGTTTCTTCTGGTTATATACTTCGCCCGATTTCATATTAAGGAGCATGTTCAACTGAGGTGTCGGAAATTCGGTATTTCCTACCCAGTTAATACTGCGGACAAAGTATTGCTTTCCTTCCTCGACTTTGATGTCGATATTTACTTTCTTTTCATTTTCTGGAGCTTTATATACCGAATCGGATATAATACGGGCATCCCTATACCCTAATTCATTGTATTTTGATAACAAGTTAGCTAAATCCTCCTGGTAATTTTCAGGCACATAATTAGTCGAACGCAGGAAATTCCTGATCTTAGCCGCCCATGTATGTTTGTGACGGGTTTTCTTCATTGCCTTTTCCAACGTAGAAGTCTTTACTTCCTCATTGCCTTCAATGATAATATTATTAACCTTGATTTTCTGGTTCTTATTTATTTCAACACCCAGAATAATCTGGTTTTCATTGGATAAATCAGGTATTTGTGTCAGATCTATCTTTACATCATTAAAACCTTTACCTTCAAAATACTTTTGAATGATAGTTCTTGCACGATCCATCATATTCGGGGTAATCTGGTTTCCTTTCACTATACCGATCTGACTTTCCAGATCTTCACGTTCTCCTTTCTTAACCCCGCTGAATGTAATGTCCGAAACACGCGGACGATCCACAAGGGCTATATTGAGCCAGATTTTACCGTCCTGAACTTTTGTAGCTTCTATTTTTATGTCCGAGAAAAGTCCTAACCGCCAGAATCTCTTCATTGTATTAGGTATCTCAGAACCCGGTATTTCAATCGCATCACCTACCGATAAGCCCGAAAAACCGATAATGGTATAATCTTCATACATCGAATTTTTTAATCCCGAAACAGTAATGTCTGCAATTGTATATTTCTGGGGAGTAGGCGTATAAGTAATAACAGGAAGCGGTTCATCCGACAGTCCGGCAGTTCTTCCTATCGCTTCATTTATAGCTTCTACAGATATACTATCCACTACCTGCTGCTGTGCACCAAGTTTAAAGAAGAAACTAAAAAGAAATAAAGCAAATAAACTTTTTCTGAACATATATCTGGTTTTATTTAATTCGGATTTTCATTTTTGATTTGCTCACTTGTCTTCCCAAAACGCCTTTCACGGTTCTGATAATCAAGTATGGCATGGTATAGTGATTCTTCGCGGAAGTCCGGCCAAAGCGTATCTGTAAAATAAAGTTCGGAATAGGCGGCCTGCCAAAGCAAAAAATTGCTGATGCGTATTTCGCCTCCTGTACGAATCAGAAGATCAGGATCCGGAATCCCGCTTGTTGTTAGATTCTCTGAAACGACAGATTCATCCACAGTATTTATTTTTCCTTCAACCAAAGCTTTTGCGACTTGATATACAGTATTAGTTATTTCCCATCTGGAAGAATAACTCAAAGCTAAAACAAGATTTAAACCTGTGCTTTGCGAAGTGTCATGTATGCATTTCTCCAAAGCTGCTTTTGTTTCTTCCGGTAAGCGTTGTATATCGCCTATCGTACGGAGCCGTACATTATTTTTAATTAGTTCGGGTGTCTCTCTCACTACTAATTCCACAAGCAAAGACATCAAAGCTTCAACCTCTTCTGTAGGCCTATTCCAGTTCTCTGTCGAAAATGCATAAAGAGTAACATAAGAAATACCGATTCTTCCGGCTTCATTAATAATAACTTTGACAGACTCAGCCCCTTT
>DQAM01000364.1 GCA_003523545.1 Dysgonomonas sp. | reverse complement strand
ATAAGAAAAGAGAAGATTAAATAAAAATATCTTCTCCTTTTATTTTGTTAAAATACCGGTATCTTATCGATGCGCCTCTGATGGCGTCCACCTTCGAACGGAGTATTCAGAAAAGTAACCATTATCTGGTAAGCTTCTTCATTCGCTATGATACGTGAAGGTAGTACCAACGCATTTGCATTGTTGTGCGCCCGTGCTAATTGTGCTATTTCTGTATCCCAGCACAACGCAGCCCTGATTCCCTGATGTTTGTTAAGAGCCATATTGATTCCGTTTCCGGTTCCGCAAAAAGCTATTCCGGGGTAGCATTCCCCTTTTTCAATCGCTATAGCCAAAGGATGGGCAAAATCCGGGTAGTCCGAGCTCTCGGGAGAATATGCGCCGAAATCTTTGAAAACTATTCCTTTCTCTTCGAATAAAGAAAGAAAATAAGCTTTCATTTGGAATCCGGCATGATCGCTGCAGATTCCTATAGGCTTTTCAGATTGGGCAAACAATGATTGAGATTGTGAATGCATCTTAGTATATTAATTTTATTTATTCAGATATTTTTTTACTTGCTTGTACACATTCTCGGCTGTAAAACCAAGTTTTTCGTCCAGTACTTTATAAGGAGCCGAAAATCCAAAAGACTCAAGTCCCCATATTTTACCGCCCTCACCTACAAGACCCTGAAGATTCACAGGAAGACCTGCCGTCAGACCGAATATCTTTTTACCCTTTGGTATTACAGACTCCTGATACTCTTTAGACTGGCTTCGGAACAAACCTTCGGATGGAACGCTTACCAAACGGCTTTTGATACCATCTTTCTCTAATAGTTCAGCGCCTTCGGCCAAGGTAGATACTTCCGATCCTGATGCTAATAAGATGACATCATAATCCGGCGTATCCTGTACTACGTAAGCACCTTTTGCGGCCTGAGAAGCTTCCTGATAACGGTTGCCTTTGGAAGGAAGGTCTTTTATATTCTGGCGTGAGAATATAAGTCCGGTTGGAGTAGATATATTCTCCATTGCCAGTTTCCAGGCAATAGTCGTTTCCACGGCATCTGCCGGACGAAGAACAAGCATTGAACTCTGGTTGTGATGGTTTTTCAATTTTTCCATCAACCTTATTTGAGCTTCTTGTTCCACCGGTTCGTGAGTCGGTCCGTCCTCTCCTACCCTGAAAGCGTCGTGAGTCCATATAAATTTAACAGGCTGCTGCATAAGCGCTGCCAGCCTGATGGCAGGTTTCATATAATCCGAAAAGACAAAGAAAGTAGCACAAGCAGCAATCACACCTCCATGAAGGCTCATACCTACACTCAATGCAGCCATAGTCAGCTCATTAACACCGGCTTGTAAAAACGCACCCGAAAAATCGTTTCTTTGCAGGGCTTTGGTATATTTCAAAAAGCCGTCTGTCTTGTCAGAATTCGATAAATCCGCCGAAGAAACAATCATATTTTCTACATTCTGGGCCAAAACACCTAATACTGCAGCCGAAGCAGCCCTCGAAGCTATGTCATTCTTTTGTTGAATAGATGCCCAGTCGATACGGGGTACTTCATTAGAAAACCATTTTTTCATTTTGGCTGCCAGTTCATGATTGCTCTCCGCCCATGCAGCCTTCTTCTCTTTGCTCTTTGCTACTATTTGTTTTAGTTCTTCCGCTCTGTTGTTATACAGTTCCTGTACTTCAGGGAAGATATAGAACGGATTCTCAGGATCGCCTCCCAGATTTTCAATTGTCTTTTTAAGACTGGCTCCAGCTTCTCCAAGCGGCATACCATGCGTCTCTGTACGGTCTTCGAATGACGTACCGTCTTCTTTTAAAGCACCTTTACCCATCAATGTATTGCCTATTATAAGGGTCGGTCTTTCTTTTTCATTCTTAGCTTCGGTCAATGCCGCGCGGATTTCTTCGACATCATTTCCGTTTATAGTAATGACTTTCCATCCCCAGGCTTCATATTTTGCCGCAACTTTTTCTTCCGAAACGATGTTTGTCTTTGTCGACAATTGAATACCGTTGGAATCATAAAACATGATGAGATTATCAAGTCCGAGATGCCCTGCCGTACGTCCGGCACCCTGCGAAATTTCTTCCTGGATACCACCGTCAGATATGTAAGTATAAATAGTGTGGTCCATCTGATCTCCCAAACGGGTTTTCAGGAATTTGGCAGCGATAGCCGCTCCTACAGCAAATGTATGTCCTTGTCCCAAAGGACCTGAGGTATTCTCGATACCACGTTCTACATCCAGTTCGGGATGACCGGGCGTTACACTACCCCATTGACGGAAGTTCTTAAGGTCGTCCATCGTATATTTACCGGCCAATGCCAATGTTGAATAAAGCATGGGCGACATGTGCCCCGGATCTTGAAAATAGCGGTCTCTGCTTTCCCAATGGGGATTTTCGGGATCATATACCAAAAATTCAGAAAAAAGGACATTGATAAAATCTGCTCCTCCCATTGCTCCCCCGGGATGTCCTGATTTAGCTTTTTCAACCATCGATGCAGATAATATGCGTATATTATCCGCTGCTCTGTTCAACAATTTTATGTCATTCATATCTAAAAGTATATAATATTTTCATTTTCAGACAAAAATAAGAAAATATAATTTATTATTCAAGCTTCACGGAGTCTATGATTTACGATCTTTACGCT
>DQAM01000365.1 GCA_003523545.1 Dysgonomonas sp. | reverse complement strand
TCTCTTTCTTTCTGAATGGAGAACGGCTTCTATTAAAAGGCACTCATCGGCATGAAGATCATGCTGGACTAGCCGCAGCTATGACCGAAGAGCTGATTGTGAAGGAAATGGAGATGATGAAAGAAATGGGAGCTAATTTTATCCGTTTAGGACATTATCAGCAATCCCGTATAGTATTGGAAGAATGCGACCGATTAGGACTGCTTGTTTGGGAAGAAATACCATGGTGCCGCGGTGGTCTCGGCGGTGAAACTTACAAAGAGCAGGCAAGGCGTATGCTTACCAATATGATAACACAGCATCGAAACCATCCTTCCGTGATATTATGGGGACTTGGGAATGAAAATGACTGGCCGAATGATTTCCCCGAATTCGATAAGGAAGCGATTCGTTCCTTTATGAAAGAACTGCACGATTTATCACATCGATTGGATGATACACGATTAACCTGCATTCGTCGGTGTGAATTCTGCAAAGATATTGTAGATGTATATTCACCGACTATCTGGCCGGGATGGTACCGGGGATATTATACCCAATACAAAGAGTTTTCGAAACAGGCATTTGATGGCGTCAAGCGTTTTCTGCATGTAGAGTGGGGGGGAGACAGTCATGCAGGAAGATATGACGAAATAGATTATACAGGGCTGGATAAAGTTTCGAAAAACGATACGCTTTTCTTTCAGAATTTAGCAATGAAATCGAAAGGTAACGGATATAGAAGCTGGAATGAAACCTATATCTGCGACCTCATAGACTGGCACCTGAAAGAACAGGAAACGATGCCCTGGTTGACAGGGGCTGCTTATTGGCCTTTCAAAGATTTTTCTACACCTGTACGTCCTGAGAATCCCGTCCCCTATGTAAATCAGAAAGGTGTGGTGGAGCGCGACCTAACCCCGAAAGAAGCATTCTATGTATTTCAATCTTATTGGACAGATAAACCTATGATTCATATTTTTGGTCATAATATGCCTGTCCGTTGGGGAAAAGCAGATGAGGAGAAATTCATAAAAGTATATTCTAATTGCGAACAGGTTGAGCTTTTCTTGAATGGAAAAAGTTTAGGTATCAAAAAACGTGATTCACAGGATTTTCCTGCTGCAGGATTGCGATGGAGCTCAGCATTAGTTGCAGGAAAAAATACCGTTAAAGCTGTTGGTATAAAAGGTAAAGGTAAAGATAAAGTTACGATTGAAGATGAAATAAGTTTCGATTACGAAACCCGCCCGTTTGGTAAGCCTTCCCGGATTGAAGTATCAGTATCGGAAGCCGGGCAAGAGTATGCCTGGATTGAAGCAGAATTACGCGATTCAAACGGCATCCTTTGCCTCGATGCAAATGACTTTGTCAGGTTCGAATCAGTAGGCGATGGAAAGCTTCTTGAAAATCTGGGAACATCTACCGGATCGGGTAAAGTGCAGGCTTACAATGGAAGAGCAAAGATAAAATTGCAGAAGAATAATAGGCAATCTGTTGTAGCCGTGAAAGTCGACGGACTAACAACTGTTTTTGTAACAGTCAGATGATAATTATATTTACTAAGAAAAGAAAGAACGGCATATCAAATTTGATATGCCGTTCTTGTATATAGTGATTATAAAATTGTATAATGATATTTAGGCCAATTATCTTTAAGATATTCGATCCTGGAATCTTCTGTGATTAAATAATCAATATCTCCCAAAGAAGCTACAGCATAAGTGTCTGCCGTGTTTAATTTTTGATGATCTACAAATACCATACATTTCTTTGCACGTTCAAGCATAAAGCGTTTGATCATAGCTTCTTCTCTGTCGGGAGCCGTCAGACCCTGTTGCGGATGTATGTTACTGATCCCCAGAATAAGCCAGTCCGGTCTTACAGTTTGGAGGGCATGATAAACCGATATCCCGATTGTAACCTGGGAGGAAGGAAATACTTTTCCACCTAAAAATATTAAATCTGTATTAGGTCTGTCCATTAAAATATTGGCAATAGGAAAGCTATTCGTATATACAGTCAGTTTTATATTATTCGGGAGTTGGCTGGCAAATTCCAGATTATATGTTCCTCCATCTATCAACAACACTTCATTCTCTTTAATCAAAGGAATTGATTTTGCCACAATCTGTCTTTTTATGGTAGTATCTCTTTTCAGCCTTTCTGTAAATTCCACAGGAATTCCCGATTTAGCAACAGCTCCCCCATGAACCTTTGTCAGCAGTCCTTGTTCATCAAGCTCGTTTAAATCTCTGCGCAATGTATCATCTGACACGTTCAGTTCTTCACTTAACTCCGTGATATAAATCCGGTAGTTATTATTTATGTGGTTAATTATATATTGCTGCCTTTCTTCTTTTAACATATTATTCTATTTATTTGTTGCAAATAACCGTAAAAATACTTTTATTTATATATAAATGTAATATAATGTGCGGAATATTTTTGATTATTGCGGTATTTTGCATATTTAATTTAGCTAAGAAATATTCAAATGAAATTACGATTAAAACCGCATAAGGAGAAAATCGATAGGATAATTAAGATGTAGGATTAATTAAATTTTGATAGTTAAAAATATGAAATTACAGATTTTAGTAGACATGGACGGTGTATTAGCGGATGTATATGCACAATTTATAAAAATGGAATATGAAGAAACAGGAGTAAAGTTAAAAATAGATGACTTATACGGCCGTAAAGAAGAAGAGGTTTTCCCATCTTTTCAGCGGCATGTACGGAATAAAGGTTTTTTTGCAGCTGTCCCATTAATAAAAGATAGTGTAGAGGGTTTGAAATACCTCAATGATAAATATAATGTTTTAATCGTATCTTCCGCAACGGAGTTTCCTGATAGTTTGACTGAAAAACTCAGGTGGCTAAACATAAATTTCCCATTTATCTCATGGCAGCAAATGATATTTTGCGGACGGAAAGACAGTATAGTAGGTGATATTATGATAGATGATCATCCCAAAAACCTTAAAACTTTTGACGGCAGGAAAATTTTATTTACTCAACCGCACAATGCAAATATTCGGGATGAAAATTACGAAAGAGTATTAACATGGAAGGATATCCTGAAATTGATATAAATAAATATCTTTGTTAGGAATTCAAATTACAGCTTTTATGGATTTGGGAAAAGTTACTTATTCCGTTTGTAATATAGCGGAGAAAGCAGGTCGATATCTGGCTTCCGAAAGGATGAGCTTCAAAAAGGAATATATCATTCAAAAACATGCACATGATTACGTATCATATGTTGACAGTGAGGCGGAGAAAATGATCGTTAAGGCATTACAGTCTTTACTTCCTGATGCCGGATTTATTACAGAGGAAGGTACCGTAGAGCAATCTACAGAAGGATTGAATTGGGTTATCGATCCATTAGATGGTACAACAAATTTCATTCAGGATTATGCACCTTTTTGTGTCAGCATCGCTTTACGTGATAATGAAGAGCTGTTAATCGGTGTAGTTTATGAAGTGTGCCGCGACGAATGTTTTTATGCATGGAAGAATGGGAAAGCATATTTAAATGATAGAGAAATACATGTTTCCGGTAATAAGATAGAAGAGGCTTTCATCGGCCTGGATCTTCCTTACAATGCAAAGGATTATAAGCCCGTTATTTTGAGAGCTTTTGACAAATTATACGGTAAGGTGTCGGGTATTCGCATAAACGGTTCTGCAGCTATGTCTCTTTGTTACGTTGCTGTAGGTAGATATGATGGCTGGGGAGAAGATTTTATTTATTCGTGGGACTATTCGGCAGGAGCATTAATTGTTCGCGAAGCGGGGGGTAAAGTTACGGATTTTGCCGGAAAAGAAAACATTTCGGCTGCACATAATATTGTGGCTAGTAATGGAATATTTCACGATGAATTGTGTAGTGTTTTCTTAAATATTAAGTGAAGAGAATAGAATAGGGGGTATTTAGGTTTTCTGTAGTTTTCATTTTTTACTACCTGTTAAATTATTTATTTTTTTTCTTAAAGTGCATCATAAGAGATGCTTATGGATAATCATGAGCATTTTCTTCTTGTCAATATATGTTAAAAAAAGTGAAAGTGAGTATAGTTTAGAAATTTACCTGTCCTACCCAAAAAATAAGAGCGCATGTTGCTTAAAAACTTAAATACCATTGACGAACAATACTTATGGAGTAGATTCATAGAAGGGGATAATAACTCCTATG
This sequence comes from Dysgonomonas sp., assembly GCA_003523545.1. Taxonomy (GTDB): domain Bacteria; phylum Bacteroidota; class Bacteroidia; order Bacteroidales; family Dysgonomonadaceae; genus Dysgonomonas_A. The sequence goes on along the minus strand of DQAM01000365.1, from coordinate 546 downwards.
AGTTTCTTTATAGGAAGTATGTCACGGAGCTTTTTTCGTATGGTATGCGCTTCACAAAAGACAGGGAATTGATAAAAGACTGCATACATGATGTTTTTGTGAAGATATACAATAACCGCTCTAATTTAAGCAATATAGAGAATGTTAAATTATACCTGTTTATTTCATTGAAAAATACTCTTTTTAACGTTTTTGAAAAAGATAAAAGCTTATATCATGTAGATACCGTAGAGCCTGTATTCTCAGTCGATTATCCTGTGGAAGATGAGTGGCTGATGGATGATATGGAAGAAGAGAAAAAAATCCGTATATCAAAAATATTAGAAGGACTGACTCCCCGGCAGAAAGAAGTGATGTATTACCGTTATGTAGAAGGGTTCAGCCTGCAGCATATTTGTGAAATTATGGATATGAATTATCAATCTGTCCAGAATCTTATCCAACGGGCGATAAAGAAGCTGCAGACCGTATTTACTGAAAAAAATAAAAAGAGTTTGAAAATTAGAATGCGATTTCGCAATTAAGAAAAGAGATGAAACAAAATCA
>DQAM01000366.1 GCA_003523545.1 Dysgonomonas sp. | reverse complement strand
CCCGCGCATCCTAAGCATTTTATTGTGGTCATTCAAAGCTTCTTTCGAAAACTCTTTCGACTCTTCGAGGACTATTTTAAACAATGCCGGAAGCTCCGACGAATAAAAACGTACGGAATCCTCGACCAGCAAGATAACCTGCACACCGACTTCCGTATCATGTTCTACATTCATCTCATCTTCTATCAGTTTAATGATAGCCAGAAGAAGATCGGAATTACCCAGCCAGCTGAAAATGTAATTGGCAAAGCTGAGGTCTTCGGTGGAAAGACGTTTGGATACTTCTTTCGAGAAAGGAGTCAATACAATCATCGGAATCTCGGAATAGTCGTTTTTGAGGTGGCGGGCTATCCCGAACATGTCACCGTCGTCCATATTGGGCATGAAGATGATCAGTTCGTAATGATATTCAGCAAGATACTGACGCGCTTCCTCCTCACTGGATACCTGCTGGAAACGGGGCGGATACCTCAGGTTAAGAGCCGTATATTCATAAAATATCTGCTCGTCTATCCGGCCGTCTTCCTCAAGAATGAAGATATCATACTTTGTAGCTATCAGCAATACATTGTATATACGCTTAGTCATCAGGCTGGCAAAAGACGTGTCTTTTAACTGGAATGTCCGTAGATGAGGCAGATTATGTGAATTCATATTAATATGTTATTGCTTGTTTTTATTGTTTTTGCTTTTTGACGAAATTGGTAACTTTTACAGTCGATATTAAACGGTCATCCGTCATGGAGAAGACATCCACATTCCAGACATGAGTAGTCTTCCCTAAATGCTGAGCAGTGGCTACTGCCCTGACGGTTTCACCCTTATAAGCTGAAGAAATGTGACTGGCGCTGACCTGTATTCCGAAACATCTTTCACCTTCTTTGCACATAAGATTCGAAGCCAACCCGGATACAGTTTCAGCCAATGCAATGGTAGCCCCGCCATGCAGTACGCCGATAGTCTGCGTATTAAAATTGTCTACGGGCATTCTCATTTCTAAGGTAGGTTCGTCCGTTTCGATAATTTCCATTTTCAGGACTTCCATCATTGTCCCTTCGAAACGAACATTCTTATTGTTCCAGTCTATTTTCATCTTCGTGTATTTTATTTTCCATAAAATCCAAAATTAGTAATAAAAAAAGAGATTACCCCTTCCGGAAATAATCTCTTCTTATATTCTTATAAGTATCTGTTTCAGGAATTCAGATTTTCGGCGAATTTCGCCAGCTTATCTTCTTCGCCTGCCAGCCATAATGTATCACCTTCGAGCAATATTGTGTCAGCTGTGAGGTCTGTGATTTCTTCGCCGTCCCGTTCCAATAAAATAATCATACAGTCGGTTTTCTCCCTTATACGGGCATCTTTGACCGCTTTGCCTATCAATCCACAGCCGGGTTCAAGATCAAACTGTGTAATCTTTATTTGATGCGAAGCATCGGACGATATTCTGGTATTATCTTCCACCCTTTGATCCAGTGTATTTATAAGAGTCTGGAGTTCTTCGTCGGTACCCGCAACAATCAACCTGTCGAAAGGAAAGAGCATAACATTCCCGTCCGGGATGTTTATTTTTTCATCACCCCGGATAATGCTCACAACATCCACGCCCGTATTCTGCTTGAAGTTAAGTTCAGCCAATGTTTTTCCGGCACGGGAAGAATTCTGGGGAACATCTATTTCTTCCAGATGGATATTCTGCATAAGAAGCTGGCTTCTGGCATCCTTATTTACAGCCCTGAGGCTTTCTTCAAGTGTTTCCTTGTCATTAAGATTCTCAAAAAACATATCTTCCATTTTCATGGATTGTCTCCGGAATCCATCCGAAAATGCCAATGCAATAGCCAATCCGACTGCAATTATAATCAATACAGCTGTGGCGTATGGGAAAAGCGGAACCAGCACCATCATAATCAGAGCCACACACAGAACTATGCGGAAAAGATTGAGTCCGATCAAAGCGGCTTTATTAAAATGGCTGTCTGCCCATAATTTCTTGGTTTCTTCTGTCCGGCTATACCGCCGTATGATAGCAAACATGAATGGAGCCATCAGCACAAGTGTAACCAATGCGGCAACAATATGCCCCCATATATCGGGGATATAATCAATTATGATCGGAGTAAAGAATCTGCTCGACAGGAAGTATACAGCCAATGCTACAGCAAAATAAATTATTACGGAAGTCACAACTTTTTTAAGCAGATTTTTCCAATCATTCTGCTGATTGACATCTTTATGAGCATTTGCCGCATATCCTGTAATCAGCTTATCCCATTTGGCAGGAATTTTCTTTTCGAGTGCATTATAAACCGGGTCTGCCGCTTTTATAAAATAAGGAGTGGTAAATGTGGTAATTACCGATACAGCTACAATAATCGGATATATGAAATCACTGATTACACCCAGTTGCATTCCCAATGTAGCAATAATAAAGGAGAATTCACCAATCTGAGCGAGACTGAATCCCGCCTGCAACGATACCCTGAGACCCTCACCCGAGGCTACCACACCCAATGTAGCGAATATGACACGTCCGACCAATACGACTACTGTAAGGATAAGTATAGGAATTGCATATTCTACAATTATATCAGGGGCTATCATCATACCTACCGATACAAAAAATACTGCACCGAACAGATTTTTGAGAGGTTCTACTAAATGTTCGATACGTTTCGCTTCAAGAGTTTCCGCCAGTATAGACCCCATGATGAATGCTCCTAATGCCGCCGAGAATCCCACTGCCGATGCAAACAAGACCATACCGAGACACATTCCGATTGCCAGAACGAGTAATGTTTCATCACTGAGATGTTTCTTAAACTTTTTCAATAATGTGGGTATCAGGAAGATCCCGAATACAAACCAGATCACCATAAAAAACATCAGCTTAAGCACGCTTTCGGCCAGTTCCATGCCTTCGAAATGCTGACTGACTGCAATTGTAGAAAGCAATACCATCATAAGAATGGCAGCCAGATCTTCTACGATAAGCATACCGAAAACTATACCTGCAAATTTCTTTTTTTGCAGGCCCATATCATTAAAGGCCTTAATAATAATAGTTGTAGAAGACATAGAAAGCATACCTCCGAGGAAAATACTTTCCATATTGGTCCATCCCATCAACTGTCCGATGATGTAACCGATAGCTATCATCGATCCCATATTGATAAGGGTTCCTATAGATGCCTGTCCTCCCACGTCCATCAGCTTCTTAAAGCTGAATTCCAACCCCAGCGCAAACAACAGGAATATAATACCGATTTCAGCCCAGGCACTAACATTTGTCATATCCGCAACGTCAGGCAACAATCCGAAATGGGGACTTATCAAAAAACCTGCGACTATATATCCTAAAACAACAGGCTGTTTTAACAATTTAAATACAATCGTTACAATACCGGCAGTGATAAGTATAAGAGCCAAATCACTCACTATCTGAGGAAGATGGGACATAGGCAAAATTAATTAAGTTGATAAAAAGTTCGTTTTAATAGAAAGTATAGATAATATTAACCGCAAAAATACAAAAACCTGCTATTTCTGCAATGCAATAATTCTAAAATTTATGTCATAAAAACTTATTATTCTATATCCTAGTGCATAAAACCTCTTCGCTTTAGCGATACTCTAAATAAGTGAAAGCACTACATATTTGAACTGCTCAGCAACACGAAGAAAGCGACTGCTCCTAGCAAAACAAGAACGAAAAATACAGAAAAGATAAGCTGCATTTTCCGGTTCTTTTTTAAAATTGAAGTTATAAATCCTATAATGCTGGCTAAGATGAGAGATATGATGATAGAAAATATACCTGTGAGAAAATAAATACACGCTATTGAAATTAAAGAAATAAACAAAACTATTTCTGCAATACCGAGATTTAATTTATTTTTTTCATCTGATTTTGGTGTTCCCATAGGTATCAAAATTAACAGTTTATACAGCCGACTAT
>DQAM01000367.1 GCA_003523545.1 Dysgonomonas sp. | reverse complement strand
TTTCGGATCTACCTCGCCCGACATCCCGAATAGAGATAATAACCTTTGAGTCTGTTCCATAGTCCCCGCATCCTTGATATGCTGGACATACATACTCAGAATAGAAGGATTAATTATATATATATGTAAACACACAATTACCAATTCGAATAAAGACGCAAATAAAAATAAAAGTATCGAAAACAGGATAGCATCTCCATAATCGAGTTTCCCCCCTTTATTGACATCCCGGTAACGGCACAATATAATATAATATATAACCGGTGTAAATATAGTCAACAGACTTTCTATATATAAACTACGGTCATAATGGTCGCCGAGTATAATAAATATATACTTGAATATCCAGAACAAACCTAAAGGGATGGCATAATTCATAGCCGAAGCTACCATTCCCGTGTTTTTATCACCCATAATAATTTTTTAACTCTGCGAAAGTAGCAAAAAACAAAACAATAGTAAAGCAAAGAGTTTGTTTTTTACTTTTTACTTTCATTCTAAGGAATAAAGAAATAATATAAATACAAATTGCTACAAAAAAGCCTGCTGTGTAAAGCAGGCCTTATTTAATTATACATAATATGGATTATCTCCAATAGGTATATCTTCCCCTGAATGTGATTTCCAGTTTCATATTATCATCAGCTTCTATAGATGCCGATGGGGTAAAAGTAAATTTCGCTTTCAAACTCCTGGCTGAAATCATACTATTGAATGCCTGCGTAAAATAAGACAGGTTTTCAGATGTATAAAGATTAGCTTTATCAGCTGTTATTTCATTGAATATCTTTTGATGCCCGTTAATCCATAAAGTACATTTTTGAAGAACTACTCCTTCTTTAAAACCGGTTATTTTTATACTCGTTCCTTCTGTCAGGTCCATTGTCGCCGAAGCTATCGGCCATCCGTAATTGGCGTTGGAACTCAATGCTTCTTCCAACGAGACCGTTGTCTCAGGTGTAGTGATGGTATGCTTCTCATTCCCTGTAATATTTATAACCTGTTTGACATCCCCGGAAAAAGAATATTCTTTTTTATCATCATCATCACTTCCGCAAGATATTAATGCCATGGCCATAAACAAAAATAACCCAAAAATTACACTAATCTTTTTCATAAAATATGGTCTTTATTAATTTTTCAAATTCTCTTTTCAGATTAATTCAACATCGACAATAATTGAATCATCGCGACGTTAGAAGCTCCCGTAATATTAGCTTCCCGGTAACGTCCCAGCTGGTATTTCTTTGCCACTACCGAATCTTTCACAGCTGTTGCAATCCAAACAGTACCGACAGGTTTATCAGGCGTTCCTCCGTCCGGACCTGCTATACCCGAAACCGCTATCGCGCAATCCGTCTTCAAAGCTTTCTGCGCTCCCTGAGCCATTTGTATGACTACGGGCTCACTTACAACTCCATTTTCTTCAATAATAGACGGTGAAACTCCCAAAATGTTGCATTTAACTTCGTTGGCATAAGATACTATTGCACCGTTGAAATACTGAGATGAGCCCGGAATGGTCGTAATCAGATGGGCGATATTCCCACCCGTACAACTTTCAGCCGTGCCCAGAGTCAATCCTTTTTCAAGCAGTTTTTTCCCTAATATTCTTTCCAGCGGAATATCTTCTTCCGCAATGATGGCTTCTTTCAATATACTTTCTAATTTGGATATTTGTTCGCCCAGTTCATGACGCCTTTGTTCCCCTCTCACATATATACGAAGCTTCATCAAACGCGGAGAAGGTAGATATGCCATGCCAAAACCTTCGGGTAGATTGTTCTCAAAATCGGTCAGTTCTATAGCAAGTGCGGATTCGGTATAACCCGCAACAAGTATGGTTTTGCTTACATAAGCTTCCTGCTGGTATTTCTCCCGAAGCCTTGGTATAATCTCATTTTCCAGATTATATTTCATCTCGAAGGGGACACCGGGCATGGAAACAAGGACTTTATTTCCCCGTTCGAACCATGTTATCGGAGCCGTCCCTACCCTGTTCTGGATAACGGTACAATCGCGGGGCACATATGCCTGATTGTAAGTGAGTTCGTTTATTGTAGTGAAATTGGATATCACTAGCTTGATATTCTCTAAGACTGCTCCGTCAAATATCAATTTGGTATCGAAGTATTCACATAAAGTTTGTTTGGTAATGTCGTCCTTTGTCGGTCCGAGGCCTCCGGTCATGAGAATAACATCCACCTCTTTAAACATCGAATGGATTGTCTCCTTGATTTGAGAAGCATCATCCCCGATAGCGATTTTCGCCTGTACTTCGAATCCTGCATTTGTCAGTTTTTTCGACATCCATGCCGAATTCGTGTCGACGATTTGTCCTATCAGGATTTCATCGCCAATAGTAATTATAGCTGTTTTCATTACAAAAATTTATTTTAATATAGCACACAGAATAAACAGAAATTCACTTTTCTTTTTCTACATAGATATCAGAAAGAATAAAAAATATCTCTTAAATCTGTGTAGCCTGTATTCTGATTACTCCTTTCAGGGCAATTCTATTCTCAAAATCTTTTCAATTCCTGATACAATCTTTGTATCGGGAGACCCATTATATTGAAATAAGA
>DQAM01000368.1 GCA_003523545.1 Dysgonomonas sp. | reverse complement strand
ATTAATTCCCACAAAAGTAATAAATAAAAAATAAAACCACCCGTTTATAAGTAGCTATTGGTTATATATTAAATCTATAACTTTAGATTAATATCGGATCAGTCTTTTTCGTTTATCAAAAGTATGCTTCCCAGAATAAGGCTCACCACATCCGCTTTTTTGAAAACCATAAGGTGATCTCCCCCTTGAACCGGAAATGCGTTATCTATCAGTGTGAAAGGAAATATCTGGTCGTCTGTGCCGTGTATATGATAAAGGCGCGGAGTTTCGTACGAGGGTTTCCAAGCTGTGATTTGGTTGACGGCCCACCTCACATATACCGGATCGGTGATTGTCATGTAGGAAATAAGTTCGCTGTTGGGCACATTGTATATAAAACGGTTGAATATCTCGGTAATGAATTCGGTAGAATTGTAGAGCCGTTCCGGGATTTTTTCCCAGAGGTTTGCCCTGGATGCGACTTTAAACATACCCGGTATTTCTTCTACTCTCTTAAAAGAAGATATAATAATTGTTTTTATAGGATTGATGTATTTGTTCATCTCCTGCACAATGACACCCCCGAAAGAGTACCCGACGAGTATAAAAGGTCTGGATGTATCAATCCCTGCCATCATCTTGCGGGTGTACTTTTCAAGTGTTTCTTCCGGTTCAGGTATCATCCACTCGATATATTTTTTATTGAATCCGTCGGGAAGTTTCAAGTTGTCAAAGACTGTACAGTTATAGCACATACCCGAAATAAAATATACATCCGTTTCTTTTATTTTTTTTCGGAATATTTTTTCCCACAGTTTATTTAACGGATTCAGTAATTTACGGGATATATCGTTTTTATCAGGCATAGCTGTATTTTTATATATCAAAAATACGCTTTTTTGTGAAGTTGCGCTATTTATTCAGGCCGGAAGTATGTTTTTCGGAATATTATGGGTGTATGTATAGATAAGAATTATAGTGCAATTATTCTTTGTCATTTGTATTTTGATTCACTACTACTATCTTTCCCGTATGGTAAGCTTCCAGTGTATCCTTTTTTGTTTGATTCTCTTCTTTTAAGGTTTTTATAAGCAGGTTCTGGATCGCAATTGTCTCTTCTTTCGATTTAATGACCTGATCTTTACTTTGAATAGTTTCGCGAAGCAATTCGATATATCTTTTATCTTCAGAAACATATTCAGCTTGTTTTTCAAGAACCGAAGCGTGTATATCCGGGGTTTCTCCATAGATTTCAGATTTTTCTCCGGATTGTGAACTCTTCAGCATATCGCCTTTACCTGTTAAAAGCCATTCAGCATTATACATAGGAAACATTTCCATTATAAGCTGTATCCATTTCGATTGAATATCCGAATTTTTACTCAATGCTTTCGAAAGAACGCCTTTGCTTGCTCCGATTATGGTCTCCATCTTCGATATACTGATACCTTCGTTGTGTGTAATCTCCTCTATTCTGAATAAAATATTCTTCATTTGATTAAAATTATCTTCAAAAATATTTGAAAGTTGATAATTATATCCTATATTTGCATATAAGCTTGTCTGTTGTTAACGACAAGCCTATAAAGTTATGAATATTTATTTATAATAATGGTTATGAGAAAAACTATAATCGTTAAGAAAACAACACTCCCGCCATTTCTACCCCATGGTTGGAAAAAAAAGACTGCCGAAGTGCTGGGGATCCATCCTAATACGGTAAAAAATGCCCTTCACGCAGGAAAAGGCGAAACATTCGAACGGATTAAGAAGGTTGCTCTTGAATTGTATGGTGATGAGAAGTAAAAAACAATAATCAGGAATTAAAATAATTGACGGCTGGGGGGGCTGTTTTAAAATAAGACCGGAATTAGCAAAACTTTAATATTGCAAACTTTATGATATATGTAGACCCTTTCGGGTATGAGGACAAAACGAAAGAAGAAATACTTTCCTTATATGATGATTATACTATATTTCCTGTTCTTCTGCCAGGACATGAGGCTTGTGTCGTTGAAATAAATCTGGAGGACAAAAGGGTGCTTGTATGTTTTTTTGTGGATGATATCTGCATAAGGGCATATCCTTGTAAATAGTAATGATAAGATATTTTATTGAGTAGAGTTTTATTATTTGCGTTTTTAAGGACGATCGTGTGCATAATCCAAATAAACTGTATATGCCTGGACGCGCAGGCTGTATACAGTTTATTTTTTATGAAGTTATATCTTATTTACCGCTTATATATTTAGCTCTACCGAAACGGGACAGTGGTCGGAGTGCATGACATCAGGATGGATGGCTGCCGCTTTGAGCCTGTGGCGGGCTTCCTCAGATATCAGGTGATAATCGATGCGCCATCCCAGGTTTTTAGCACGGGCATTGGCGCGATAACTCCACCAGCTGTATTTTTCTGCGCTTTGATCAAATTCACGGAAAGTGTCTACCATTCCTGTCGCGATGAAGCGGTCGAACCACTCCCGCTCTTCGGGAAGGAAACCGGAGGATTTGGTGTGGCGTTCGGGATGGTTGATGTCAATAGGCTTGTGGCAGATATTGTAATCGCCGCAAATAAGGATCTCTTTACGTTCTTCCCTCAATTTGAGAATGAATGAGGTGAAATCTTCGAGAAACTGCATTTTGAAGTCCTGACGTACATCGCCCATTGTTCCCGAAGGGATATATACATTTATCAGGGTAAAATCGCCATAATCGATACGAAGTACACGGCCTTCATTATCGTAGCATTCCATATCCATACCTACCTTTATGAGGTCGGGATTGTGCTTGGTGATAATGCCTACACCGCTGTAACCTTTTTTCACAGCCGGATGGAAATAACAACAACTGTATCCCAGCGATTGAAGGGTAAGCAAGTCTATCTGGTCCTCTGTGGCTTTCAGTTCCTGAAAACAGACAATATCCGGTGATTCCTGAGCGAGCCAGTCGAACAGTCCTTTATTGATGGCGGCACGTATGCCGTTTACATTATAAGATACAATTTTCATGGTTTGGTTTTATTTTCTTTCATCTCTTCCACTTCCACTTCTTTGACTTTTTTGAACAGGTCGGAAGCAAATACGAAATCATTGAGGGCCTGATTCTGGGAAAGTAAAACGCTGCCGCTGTCGCCTTCCCATTCGAGATTTCCTTCTTTGATGAAGAATATTTTCTCCCCGATATTCATAACCGAATTCATATCGTGGGTATTTACTATCGTGGTTATATTATATTCTTTCGTAATTTCATGGATAAGCTTATCTATGACGAGAGAAGTCTGGGGATCGAGTCCCGAGTTGGGTTCGTCACAAAAAAGATACTTCGGATTAAGTGCAATGGCTCGTGCAATGGCGGCGCGCTTCATCATACCGCCGCTTATCTCTGAGGGGAAAAGATGTCCCGCATCCGATAGATTGACACGGTCGAGGCAGAACTGCGTCCGCTTTTCTTTTTCCTCTTTCGAAAGTGTTGAAAACATTTCGAGCGGAAAGTAGACATTTTCGAAAACCGTCATGGCATCGAAAAGAGCCGATCCCTGAAATATCATCCCCATTTCCTGCCGGAGCGATTTCATATTATCCGTAGACATCTGTGTCAGATCACGGTTGTCGTAAAGAATCTGCCCGCTGGTGGGTCTCATCAGTCCTACCAGATTTTTGAGTAGAACAGTTTTACCCGAACCGCTTCGTCCGATGATGAGGTTGGTCTTCCCTTCTTCGAAGGTCATGCTTATCTTTTTGAGGACTTCGCGCCCGTCGAATGCTTTTACTAAATCCTTAACTTCTATCATCCCATCATCAAATCAGTGATTATTAAATCCGATATAAGTATCAGTATGCTGGTTACCACTACCGCATTGGTACTGGCTTTACCTACATCGAGCGACCCTCCTTGCGCGAAGTAGCCGTAATAGGCGGCTACCGACGATATGAGGAATGCAAAGAATATGGTTTTCATTATCGCGTACCATATATAGAATTCGTTAAAGAACGATTGCAACCCGTATGCGAAATCCGCGACAGGTACGGCATCTGTAAAATAACAGACTCCGAAACCACCGATAATTCCGAAAAACATACTCAATACAACCAATACTGGAACAAATACCATCAATCCGACCATTTTGGGAAGGATGAGGTAATTGGCCGAATTTACTCCCATAATCTCGAGAGCATCGATTTGTTCGGTAACGCGCATAGTACCTATTTCGGAAGATATATTCGATCCTACTTTACCTGCCAGGATAAGGCACATGATGGTAGAGGAGAATTCGAGCAGAATAATCTCACGTGAAGTATAGCCTACGGTATAGCGCGGCAGAAGCGGATTGGATATATTTAATGCAATCTGTATAACGATTACTGCACCTATAAAAAAGGATATGATGATTACGATGCTTATCGAATCTACCCCCAGCTTATTAATTTCTTTGACTAACTGCCGGAAAAAGACTCCCCACTTTTGTGGTACGGTAATAACCTTACGCATCAGAAGTATGTATTGTCCCAGCTTATCTAATGATCCTGTCAGTGTCATATATTTAGTTAGGTTTTTTTGTAATTTCAGGATTACAAAGGTATAAAAAAATACTAATCGGCAGGTGTTATTATTTGTACGATCTCTATTTCGGCAGTTGTAATTTCCTTATCAGAGTCATCTTTATCGATGAATATTTTCTTAGCTACCTTTCCGACTACCTGCGTCGAAGCGGCATCGAAAGCTCCTCCGATGATCCCCCCTATAAGCGGGATGGCTTTGCCGAAGCTTTTACTTCCTACTTTCGCCAGAAGTTTAGTCCCCAGTTTTTCGCCCGTTCGGATGCTCATGTCTTTTAAAATTTCTTTTGCGCCGTTGCCGACCATAGCTCCCATAACCATGGTTTTCACCTGGTCGCTCTGGAGGTC
>DQAM01000509.1 GCA_003523545.1 Dysgonomonas sp. | reverse complement strand
GAATAATGAAGAAACATTAAACCAAACTTATCAAAATATGGGGATAAACAGAAAAATCAAATAAATACAGGATTATTCATTTATCATTCCATATCTTTGTAAAAAATTACAGCAATGAATTTCAAACATATAATTTTATCCTGTTTCATGATAGGATTCTTTGCCTGCTCATGTGGCAAAAATACAAGCAATAATAACCAAACCGCTTCAACGCAGGATTATCAGAAAGTTTCTCCGGAACTTAACGCCGACAGTGCTTACCATTTTGTAGATAATCAGGTAGCTTTCGGGCCTCGCGTACCGAATACTCAGGCCCATAAAGAGTGCGGAGATTATCTCCTGGAACAACTGACAAAATTCGGGGCAAATGTTATCGAACAAAAAGCAGACCTCAAAGCCTATGACGGTACGATATTGCATGCACGGAACATTATCGGCTCATATAATCCGGAAAACCCCAAGCGTATTCTATTGTTCGCACATTGGGATTCACGCCCGTATGCTGACCGCGATCCGGACTCGAACCTCCACAATACACCTATTCTAGGTGCAAATGACGGTGCCAGCGGTGTAGGGGTATTATTGGAAATAGCCAGGCAAATACAGGCAAACCCTTTAGAAATAGGTATAGACATTATATTCTTCGACGCTGAAGACTACGGGCAACCTGACTTTATAAAAGCTTCTAACGAAACTACTTATGGAGGATGGACACTTGGTTCTGAATATTGGTCTAAAAATCCGCATGTACCCAATTATAAAGCAAAATACGGCATACTGCTCGACATGGTAGGCGGTACAGATGCAAAATTTCTTAAAGAGGCTATTTCTGTACAAAGTGCCCGGGGCGTAGTTGAAAAGATATGGAGTACTGCCCGCAGCCTGGGATACGGCCGTTATTTTATCGATAAAAACGGAGGCGGCGTCCACGACGACCATGTTCCCATTATCGATAATCTTAAAATTCCGTGTGTAGATATCATCCAGTTTGATTCTAATATGAATCACGGATTCGGCTGGTACTGGCATACTTCGCGCGACGATATGGATGCCATAAGCAAGGAGACACTGAAAGCAGTCGGACAGACTGTTCTCGAAGTAATTTATAAAGAAAAGTAAAAGACTGAAATGGAAAAAAAAGAATTATTTCTACCTACTATAAATCAAGTACAAGACGAAATTATAGAAGAATTCTCGGTTTTTGACGACTGGATGGATAAATATGCTCTGCTGATAGAACTCGGAAATTCACTCGAGCCGTTGGATGCTAAATACAAAATAGATGCAAACCTTATACAAGGATGCCAGAGCCGTGTATGGCTCGAGGCTGATTATGTAGACGGCCGTGTGCATTTCAGAGCGGAAAGCGATGCCGTCATAGTAAAAGGTATCATAGCGCTTCTCATAAAGATACTCTCGAACCGTACACCTGACGAAATAATCGATGCAGACCTTTATTTTATAAACAGGATCGGCTTGAATGAACATCTATCCCCTACCCGCTCTAACGGATTGGTTTCGATGGTAAAGCAAATGCGTTTTTACGCCGTTGCATTTAAGGCTAAAAACGCATAAGCAATCGCGGTATTTTCTCAAAATTTACTTACAGCCGGTAAGTTAAACCAACCGTAAAGTATATATTATACAGACTGAATTCCATAACTTTATAATTGGATGGGAAAAGAGGTGTTAATGCCCAATCCAGATTGGCATACCAGCCAAACCGGTTATTAATTTTTCTTTCAGCACCAAAAGTGAGGCCGAAATCGAAATCTCGTATATCGTCATTGAAATCGAAAGTAGCTTCCTCTATTTCGACCTTTTCTCCCGTGGGCTCACCTACCCTCATATATCCGTCTGATACAGTTCCTTTAAATTGTCCGCTAAACAAATAGGAAGCATATCCTCCTGCACGAAATGTCCATTTTTCATGTGGACGGAACGTGGCATATAAGGGGATAGTTGCATAGGCTGTTTTTATGGTAGTTTTATTCTTTCCAACAAAATAACCTTCCAATTCGCTTCCATCTGCTTTATTCATAATAACACGGGTATACATATATTTTACTTTATCTTTTACACCCATCCCTTTAAAGTTAAGCACAATACCGCTGCCTATTCCCCAAGTGTCATTTAATTTATATAATAAATTGTAACCCAATTGCGGGGTAAACTGGGGCCATATCCCGTCAATGGAGCGGACTTCTTCGGGTAATGGCAATGGTGCAGATGCTCCAAGGTTAAAACCGGCAACTATTCTGTGTTCGAAACGGTCTGCACTAAATTGCGCTGATAAAGGCATCATAATTAAGAATGCTAAAACAGATGCAATTATTTTATTTAAAGATTTATTCATATTCTCTTTTTCTTAATTTGTAATTATTCTCCATCATAGGGTTCGCAAACTACTTCTACATCATCAATGATAAGCGTACTGCCTACAGCACCTTCATAAAAATCACCACGCGCACTGGAAGCAAATATAATTGCCAGTTTATAATCGTTATTTCTGTAATCAGGTTCTTCTTTATAAATAAAATCAATAGAAAAATGGGTATATTCTTCTCTCTTAGACCTGTCTTCCAACTGAGCTACAGCAATAATACTAAGGTCATCGGCAATAGTTTCTCCATTTAACCATTCATTTGCGGCATTCCCTTTCGTTACTGAATATAATACAGCTTTAATATCACATTCGTCTATTTTTCCGGGTATTACATTCTCATCTTTATCTTTATATACTGGACCCGGCGTATATTTGTAATAACCAGTCATTTTTACAGGCTTTCCTTTTTCTTTTGGATGAGGCTGCCCAAAATGAGTTGATTTTAAAGCAGGAAAACTGAGTTTAAACTCTCCGGTAAATAGAGAACCAGAGAAGATAGGAATATTCTGCCCCAAATATTTACCCCCTTTTATAGTTTCTAATAAAGCTGCATATTGTCCACTTTTTGCATCGGTTGTACTCCGGGTAGGGTAATCTGTTATACTTGCACCTTTTGCTATAGCTACACCCATATTAGCCGAAGCCCAATTCGGATCTAATAGTGCAGGATATTCCCGTGAAGCCCAAACTTCTGTTGTCCATTCCTCAAGACCATATACATAATTAGGTATAGGGATGAGTGATATAGAATATTCTTTTGAATAATTACCATCCTCAGAAACTACTTTGTAAGTAATACCTTTCGTAAAATCCATTGCTACACCCGATGCAGGAGAGACTATTGCTCCGGGTGAAACTTTTATTACAGGGGCCATATTTTTATACATAGCTGTATCCGTATCTAACATCCTCAATTTTATTCCATTCCCTGAAATATGAGAAGAAACAAATAATTCACTTTCAACTGTGAATGAAACAATGTCCGCCTCCCTATACAGAGGCTCATCTTGTATACAGGATGATAACCCAAAAATCACCACACTAAGTAGCGACATAATAAATGTATTCTTCATATTCTCTAAATTTGCTTGCAAAGGTATAATAAAGCATTTCTATTAATTAATCTTTTTCTCGGGAAAGAGT
>DQAM01000507.1:1833-6995 GCA_003523545.1 Dysgonomonas sp. | reverse complement strand
AAGAAAGGATTTCATAGGTTTACTTTTTATTTTTGAATATTTTATCAAGAAAATTCACCATGTAGCTAACATTCGTATCGAACCATGGCCGGAAGAGCCAGAACGGATGCGGGGTATCGGGTATTTCGTGTACTTCGGTATAAATATTATAATGGTTGAGTTTTTCTCTCATTTCATCCCTCCCGTCATGAAAACGTGGAATGGAACTGTTGATAAAGCAAATGGGAGCAGATTTTTCCCTAACATGAAAAACGGAAGAAGCCGATATCCAATTGTCCCTTTTTTCTTGTATTGTCCCTCCCAGCCATTTGACAGAAGCCGGAACTTTGTTTTTAGACAACGATTCGGCAACACTTTTCAGATTGCTTTCTACCGTAAAATCGGAAATACCATCTATATTTATTACTGCCTGTACTTCACTAGAAAAATCGGAATACTCGAATTTATCTTCATATTTCGATTGTCCGTTTGTTGTGCCGATTAATCCTGCCAACTGTCCACCAGCCGAACATCCCGATATAGCTATTTTTGTCGTATCGATGCCATATTTATCCGCATTGGCTCTTGCCCAGCGAACGGCTGTTTTCAAATCATGTACTGCCGAAGGATATTTAGCTTCGGGTGAAAGCCTGTATTCGACAGGAATGGTTATATATCCCTGCTTAGCGATTTGTTGAGCCATCGGAACCTGCATCCACAGGCTTCCCGAACTCCATCCGCCACCGAAAACCATAATCAAACCCGGGTACTTTTTCTCGTTATCGGGTCGGTAAATATTCAGCACTAACTCTCTGTCTTTTCCAGGTCTGGAATAAACGATATTTTCAAAGGCCTTTACTCCATCGGGTAATTCGGGCAAAACTTTCTCGATGTAAGGTCTTTCCTTCTTTGCCTTCATATAAGCACTATGCAGAGTAAAAGAGGTATCACGCGGAATACCGTCGATTACAACTTCCTGACTATATGATATATTTATATTCATGCAGGATAAAATAAATGTCAGTATGAGTAATTGTTTCATGTATGATTTATCTATTCTATCTTTATTTTTTACACTAAAACGAATCATCAATGATTGTCTTTTGTCACTTTGCCTTGATGCAAAGTAACCAAAAATCAAGACTGCACCTTCTGTGCGACCCGCTAGGAACTTGCCGGCTAAATTAAATAAACTCATTTTCGAACGAAAATTCAAACAGAATTTAATTTTACGCCGTCTTCGTTCAGCGGATACCCCGCACATTAGCTGATGTCAGTCAAGCTTACGTATGTGGAAAGTTTATTAACTGCGGTATTTAGTTACTTTTATCGCATTGGATAAAAGTAACGCAAGCAATCTATTTGATTGCGCACAGTAAATAAAAGAACTTTATTTCGTAACTCTGAACCAGTCGATATCTACCCTTCCGCCATCGTTTCCTTTGACGGGACGAGTGCAGAAAGTACCGATTTTAGCGCCAATCCATTTTCCTTCTTTCGCCTGAAACTTATTTCCCAAAGCGGTATATTTTTTATCGTCCGTACTGTAGCTGAAAGTACAGCTTGCATCAGGATTTACTTTCACTCGAAGATATACAGTTGCATCTTTCAAAGGTACAGAAGCGTTTACTTTTTCCGTTCCGCCTTTATCAGCCTTTAAACATTCTGCCTGAGAAAGCGTAAAACCGTTTTCCGTATTCTCAAATGACAACAAAGCATAATCCAATCCCATAACCACCAATCCGGTACGTTCCCCCGTAAATCTGGTATCCGGATTGAAAGTCAGCTTCATAGTAGCCGTAAATTCGGGAGCAGGAGTTTTCTGTAATAACAGGTTGGGAACATCCCACAGGCTTTTGTAATTTTCTACCGTTGGAACTGAATACAAACTCAAACAACCCTTTACCTGATTGGTAAAATACCACCAGTCTTGAGGATTGGCGTGCCATTGCCATTGTAAGCCCAGTTTATTCGTATTGAATTCATCGCTTTCTGCGGGTGTAGTAATTGGATATGTTTTACCTACATTTGGCTTTTTATAAGTCATGACAGGGTCTCCGCAACCGTCTCCGTCTTTATCTTCCCCGATGACAGGCCAGTCGTTCTTCCAGACCATCGGTTGAAGATGTGTAAGTCGTCCGAAAGCACCTACATCCTGAAAATGTATAAACCAATCTTCTCCTGCCGTAGTGTCTACCCATGCTCCCTGATGTGGTCCGTTTATAGACGAATTACCCTGAGCCATTACAACCTTACGCTCGTAAGGACCGAATACATCTTTCGAACGCATCGCTAACTGCCAACCAGTAGCAACGCCTCCTGCCGGAGCAAAAATATAGTAATAACCATTCCTTTTGTAAAACTTTGGACCTTCGATAGTCGGGTCGATATCGTGCCCGTCATAAATGATTTTAGAATCACCCACAGCTTTTTTTCCATCGGGAGTCAGGCGGGTTACAGCCAAAACGCTTTTTATCCCCGCACGACTACCTGCATAAGCATGAGCCAGATATACATCGCCATTATCATCGAAAAGAGGGCAGGCATCAATTAAGCCTTTGCCTTCTTTTACCAACACTACAGGCTCCCACTCCCCGCGAGGGTCTTTGGTCTTTGTCATAAAGATTCCTAAATCGGGGTCTCCGTAGTAAATATAGAATTCTCCTTTATGATAACGGATAGCAGGTGCCCAAACGCTTCCGCCGTGGTTTACACCTTCACCGAAATTGGCATAATCAGGCATTCTGCTGATAGCATGTCCAATCAATGTCCAGTTTACCAAATCTTTCGAATGAAGTATAGGCAATCCCGGAATACAGTTGAAGCTCGATGCTGTCATGTAAAAATCATCTCCCACACGGCAAGCATCGGGGTCGGAATAATCGGCATATAGAATGGGATTCTTATACTTCCCATTTCCCAAATCGGCTACCCATGTTTTAGAAATTTCGTTTTGAGCACCCAAACTGCTTATCGCCAAACATAATGTCAGTCCTAGAATGCTTTTTCTTAAAATATTCATAGTCATATTTTGGTTTTATTATTATTCTTACTGTATATTAATTCTGATTATCAGTAATATCCTGTACCAGGCTATTCAGGTAAACTTCCAGATAGGTATATCCTTCTTTATTCACTTGATGAGCTTTTTTACCCGGGTAATTCGTTTCCAGCCAACCATCGGGTATACCATCCTCATCCGAATCAACAGGAACTTCACCCTGTCTCAACTGCGGATAAAGTGACCAATTTTTATCCGCATTCTCTGGTCTTAAATCATTCTGGGAATCGATTATACCCGGTTTCGGATAATCTTTGCTTTTCCAATTGAAATCACTTCCGGGATAATCTGTTCCATAGCCGTTATATTTAGATTTCCCGATGAAAGTGGCTGTTCCGGTGCGGGTTTCTTTTACAATACGCCGGTCTATTTCATCTCTTTGGAAGCTTGCACCTGCATAATTCAGTACTTTTTCGTATGCTTCCTTAGCGGAATGAGTAGTCACAGGAGTAACCCAGAACGGTTTATCCATTTTCATTTCCCGCTTTTCTTCTTCGGAAACAACTCCATACCCTTTACTGAATTGATTATAAACTCCATTACTCCAATTATCTTGGGTTGCAGATTCCGAAAATTTGTCTTTCCGGTCAAAAACATTCCCCTCGATGAAAAATCTTCCCCAAACCTGATAACGGGGCTTATCCGACTGTCTCGTATCCTTATCGATAGCTACAACTCGACCGCTCACCAGACCGACAGGGGTTGCAGGACCTTGTTTATAGTAATTGTTGACAATATTCACGTTCATAGCTTCACCACCGTAGAAAGTATTAGCGACCCAATTATAAATCACATTATTCCTGATATCTACAGTCTCTACCCATGGCAAAGCGTTCAATGACGGTCCTAACCTCGGATTACGGCTGTCGTGGTGTGCCAGCAGATTGTGGTGAAAAGAAGAATTTGTTCCTCCCCATATTCCCCCGTATCCGTGAGGGCCTTTCGGATGTTTGGATAACCTCAGACTTTCGGAAATAATGCTCCATTGCAGAGTGAAGTTCTGACAATCATAAAAAGACGAGCATTCGTCAGTAGACCAGCTTATCGAGCAATGGTCGATAATTACATTCCTGAACTTTCTTCCACCGAGCCCGTCCGTACCCGAAGCTTCCTGAGGGGTTAGTTTATCGTCACCGACACGGAAACGCAGGAAACGGATAATTACATTGTCCGCATCGATGCTAACGGAATGCCCTCCAATACAGATTCCATCTCCCAGAGCCGATTGTCCGGCAATGGTCAAATCTCCTTTTGTGATACGTAATGGATGTTGTAAATGAATTGTTCCGCTTACTTTGAAAAGGATGGTTTTCGTTCCGTTCTGTTCCAGACACCATCTGAAAGAACCTTCTTTTTTATCAGGATTGCCGGTCATATTATCTTCGAGCGTATTTACATAATACACTTTTCCTCCCCGTCCTCCGGTAGTGTACATGCCACCGCCTTCGGCTCCGGGGAAAGCAGGTACTTGCGGGAATACCGTTTCCACAGACCATATAAATAGGGCAAATAATAAAATAAGGTTTTTCATATATTTATTTTTTCACCAGATTTTTAGTTAATGACTTTATCTTTTTTTCTTTCAGACCTTCCACAAACAGGGAAGCCATAGCTTTTGCCCCTTTTTCGCGGAAATGAGTATTGTCGGTCTTGCCTCCCGGAAAATTGCGGTTCTCTCCCTCCCTGATATGCAGGAATAATTCCGTTGATTTGTGTGAACCGAGTTCAATCAATAACTCTTTGCTTTTCTCATACATATCAATCAGAGGCACTTTTTTACTTTTAGCAACCTGACGGGCTAATTCGACATACTGTCCGTGGGAATCCTGAAATACGCCATTCTTATCGAACCTTCTTCTGACAACAGAGGTACAGATAATCGCCTTCCCGCCTTTGGCTTTCACATCATCCACAAAACGCGATAAATTAGCTGTATAATTGGCAGGAGGGGTGTATCTGTCGGGACGGTCTTCGGCTGAATCATTGTGCCCGAACTGTATGACTACAAAATCTCCTTTCTGGACATTATCTATTATTTTTTGCCACCATCCCTGTTCTATAAAAGTCCGCGAACTTCGTCCATTTTGGGCAAGGTCTTCAATTACGACATTATTATTGAAAA
>DQAM01000507.1:355-1657 GCA_003523545.1 Dysgonomonas sp. | reverse complement strand
CATTATTATTGAAAAATTCGGGTAATACTTGTCCCCATCCTCTTTCGGGAAAAGGCTCGGCAATACTGTCACCCGAAATACTGTCGTATACCATCTTGTGCAATGGCTTAAGTGCCATAGTCGAATCACCTGCCATGAAGATATGTACAGGACGTTTTTGAGAAGCTGAAAGTATAATTACTCCCAATACAATCAAAAAGAGTAATCGTATATTCTTTAGTTTTTCCATTATTCAAACATTTGTCCTTCAATGGATATATTATTTATATACAAATATTTATTGCTCGACTTGGTCTTATACCACGGATAAATACGGATATAAAACTGTTCGCTCTTAGAAACTTTAATTATTTTTTCAGACTTGTAAACCTTGGTTTCATCTTTAGGTAAATTCTCCATCAAGGCAAATGTGTGGCTGTTGGCAAAACTCTTATCCGTTGAGCCTAAAGCCGTAAACATCATCTCCTTTCCATTCACAGCGCCCAAATCGAAAACGATAGATTCAATATATAAATCTCCTTCGGGATTAGAAACACCTAGTTCTACATATCGTGAAGCATTCACGTCTATGTCTCCTGATGGCCATTTACTATCTTGAGTGGTTACTAATACTTTACTTTTTTTGTTTATAAAGGTCAGTCCTTCTTTGTTTTCTTTTAATAGAATGGAAGCGGGCTTATCCGTCGCGGAAGGATTCCATGAGATATTTATTTTTTCTCCTCCTTGAGGTATGGTAATCGATTGTTCTTTAGAAGTAGTGGTTTTAATGACTAACGGCTTAGGCAGATATAGATAATCCGTTAATATGCCCTGCCTCAATAAATCTTTGACTGCCAGCTCCGAAAACAATACTCCCCCCATTGCTTTGAGGTGTGTATTATCGTTTTTAGCATATATTACGTCTTTTGATTTTTCAACGCCGTATTCTTTTACAAGCTGTTCTGTCAATAGCGTCATATCTATTAACGGGACAGATAGCTTATGGGCAAGAGACCGCATAGCCAGCGGATAATTCATTGTTGAATCATCAGGTGCAATATCCGTCAGGTTATGAAGTCCCTTGCCTGTAATATTCTTGTTGTTGTCATCGAATAACCTTCTTACGACGGGAGTCATGAGAATAGGGATAGCTCCTCTTTCGCGCGACTCGTTTACATACCTGGTCAGATATTCCTGATATTGCCCCCATGCACTTGTTCCACGCGCTTTTTTATCTGTTGGGTCGGTGTCCAATCCATCCGCTTTTTCGTCATTATGACCGAACTGAATAAATACATAATCGCCCGGCTTCAGAGTTTCCCG
>DQAM01000507.1:0-309 GCA_003523545.1 Dysgonomonas sp. | reverse complement strand
TTCAGAGTTTCCCGCAATGTTTCCCAAAACTCATAGTAGAACGATTTCGAACTGCGTCCGTTCTTTGCCCGGTTATCTACCGTAACATTGTCTTTTACGAATGTAGGAAGCATTTGCGCCCATCCGCGCATTTCGTTTTCCCCGCTTCGTTTTTCTTCATCGTAATCCGCCATCGTTGAATCGCCGATAGTAAGTATACGTACTTGAGCCCTTACCGAGCAACATACTAAAAGAAACAAAGCTATGATAATGTATTTATTTGTTCTTTTCATGATTTACATTGTAGGGATAGACCTGTGTGTCTATCCG
>DQAM01000506.1 GCA_003523545.1 Dysgonomonas sp. | reverse complement strand
AGAAGATTTATTCCTGAAAACAGACGAAAATTATTTGAAAACAATTGTTCGTAATTTTACACAGAATGCCATCAATGCATCTTTAAATATAGATAGACCTATTGTTTGGAAAGCCAGGAAAGAGAAGCAAAATGTAGTATTGTCCATAGAGAACCAAGGAAAAAAAATAGAAAATCAATACATCTACCTTCTTTTGAGCGAGGATGAAAATAAAGTATCTAAAAGAGGTGCAGGCCTTATAATAATACGGAACCTTGCCAAGTCGATCCATTGTAAAATAAAAGTCGAAACGGGTGAAGAATACGGCACAAAGTTTATTCTTACTTTCAAATAATCTAGTTTTTAATTGATTGCAGCCTAATCGATAAATTGTTTTAATTGCTGTAACAGTAAGCTTTTTTCCATAGCACCGGACGCTCTCCATACGACTTCACCTTTTTTGAAAATCATAAAGGTAGGAACCGACTGAACCCGGTAATGGTTGGAAGCAGAAAAATTCTTATCTATATCTATCTTAAGAACGCGGATACTATCCGATAATTCCCTTCCCAACGATTCGATAACAGGAGCCATAGTCCTGCACGGTCCACACCAGGCCGCATAAAAATCAACCAATACAGGTTTGTCTCCATTAATAATATCTTTAAAACTTTCCATAATATCAACAAATATAATTAGATGATTTATGAACTCTTTAAAATCAAAGAAAGTTTAATTACAAATTATCTGCTTTATTAAAAAATGAAAAACAAAAAATTCAATATTAAGTACACGGCATTAGTTCAGATAACCTATTCATTCATGTAAAGTAAGCCGTCTCTCTGTGAAAGAATCCCCTGGTCGAGTTGAAATCGTATAATCTTTATTACGTTTTCTTTATCAAAACCTTCTAAAAGCTGTAATAACTCAACCATTTCACAGGGTTTATTATTCAAAATATCCCGAATAAAAACAGATATATCATTAAAAACAGAATCGGTAGATACATTATTTAATTTTTTACACACATCACATTGGCCGCAACCGTCAGATTCTTTCTCGCCGAAATAGTTCAATAAAATCCGGCTTCGGCAGATATCGGTATTTTCTGCATATTCTGTGATGCCGGCAATGCGGTTGATAAAGCGTTCTTTTCTTTTTTCATAAACATTTTTTGAAATGTTTAAATATTTTAAAGCAAGGCGAGGCTGCGTGAAAATTATAAAAGGAGTTTTCTTAAATGGAACATAATCTATGATATTCCTTTTGGATAATCTCTTAAGCATCTCATACACTTCATTACGGCTGCATTGCAGATATGCGGCTATAGTTCCTTCGTTGATGGAAACATAATCGGCAAAAAGACCTGTATACAATCTTAATATGGTATTAATAATTATCTCTATATCTTTATCAAATTCGTATTTATACAATTCGTCCCTATAAATTGTAAACATCATCCGCGATTGATTATCCACTTCGTCCGTATAATTGATATATCCGGCAAGATCTAAGATTTTCAATGCATTATGAGTGGGTAAAACAGGGTATTTATAAACAGAACAAAACTGGTATAAATTGAAATCATAAGCACTATTAAGTCCGAATCCTTCCGCTATCTGAAAAAAATAGCATAATGATTCATAAACATTGCGGATAAAATCTTTCTCAGGGTATTCATCAGCAATTCTCTTCTTTAACTTTGTACTATCCGTTTTTGAATATAGGATAACCGCATATGACTTTTCTCCATCGCGCCCTGCCCTACCCGCTTCCTGATAATATTCTTCCAGCGAGTTCGGCAGATCCATATGGACAACTACCCTTACATCGGGTTTGTCAATTCCCATACCGAAAGCATTCGTAGAGACAATTATAGGACATTCGTCATTCTTCCAGGCGTTTTGCCTGTGGATTTTCTCATCATAATTAAGCCCCGCATGATAAAAATCTGCTGAAAAGCCGTATTTAACAAGCTCGGAAGCAATTTCTTTAGTACGCTGGCGGCTTCTAACATACACGATAGCTGTTCCTCTTATTTTTTCAAAGATGCGGATTAATGATTCTATTTTATTTTCTGTCTCACGGACAATATATGCGAGGTTATCTCTTTTGAAACTCTTCTTAAATAGGTTTTTCTCCTTGAAATGGAGAATTGTTTGGATATCTTCGATTACATCGGGAGTAGCGGTAGCAGTCAGAGCCAATACAGGCACTTCCGGCAATTGCTGCCTTATCTCGGCAATATTCATATAAGAAGGGCGGAAATCATATCCCCACTGAGAAATACAATGGGCTTCGTCCACTACCAATAAACAGATATTCATGGCAGAAAGCTTCTCTTTGAAGAGCTTCGTTCCTAGCCGCTCGGGAGACACATACAAAAATTTATAGTCTCCTAAAACTGCATTCTCAAGCGTGATTAATATCTCATTATGAGACATTCCTGAATAAACCGCAAGTGCTTTGATGCCTATATTTTTAAGATTATCTACCTGATCCTTCATCAATGCTATCAATGGAGTCACTACGAGACATGTACCCTGCATAGCCATTGCCGGAACCTGGAAGGTCAAGGATTTACCCCCACCGGTAGGCATTAATCCTAAAGTGTCCTTTCCTTCAAATACCGAATGAATTATGTTTTCCTGAAGAGGCCGGAATTTTTCATATCCCCAATATTTACGAAGTATCTGGTGAAAAATATCCATTTAATTTTTAGATTTTAAATCTATAAAATAGTTTTATTGGAAAGATGTAAACAGTAAAATTAAGGGATATCAATTACAGATACAATTTTATTGAGTGAAATAAAATCCTGCACTTTTATTTTTAGTGTGAAGTAAGGGTTTCCTGTTCCCCCATAAATATAGTCCAGCCGAAGTATTCGCTCATCGATATAACACGGTAAATTGTGACCGATAAGAGGGATAGACCCTATTTCATATCCGGTTTGCTGCAATACATCATTTTTATCTGCAAAACCGATTTTTTTAAACCCTAATTGATTTCCAAGTTTTTTTATATCTATTTTACCTCTTTTTCCGCTTACTATGAGGCTGTAAAAGCCATTATCCGTATTGACAATAAAAACAGGAGCAGCTTTTAATATATCAAAATATTCTCCGGCATCACCTGTTTTTAAGATTGGTTTAGGATGTTGTATGATCTCAAAATCAGCCGCTGAATCTGATAAAAGATAAATCAATTCCTGCAATTGACTCATGTTATAAATTGGACATCGGACGGAGCAATAATTCCGTTACCGAATCTTGGAGAGCATTCCCGATTTTTGTTTGGTCGAATTCCGAGAAATGATATGGATAAATATATGTCGCTTTTACTTTTTTCACAGCGTCTATAAACATATCATCACTCATAGTATAAGGTAAATTCTTGGGTAAAAATGCCACGTCGATTTTTCCCAGATTGTCCATCTCAGGTATATTCTCCGTATCACCGGCAACATAAATTGTAAAGTTGTCCAAAGGTAATACATAACCATTTCCTCGTCCTTTAGGATGGTAAGCTTCCCCATCAGGCTTTTTATTTACAATATTATAAGCAGGAACAGCTTTAATTAATGGCAATATTCCGGTTTTATCATTTGATTCGCCGTTCTTAATCACATCTCCATAGCCGAGTATATCCCTGCAAACCTGAGACATCAGAAAATAAGTATTTTCCTTTTTTATCGTATTGATAGCCATTGTATCCAGGTGGTCTGCGTGTTCATGAGTTAACAACACTATATCTGCTTTTGGCAAACGACTATAATCCGCTACCTTAGAATAAGGGTCGATATGTATAATCTTCCCTTTATACTCCAGCATCAATGAGCCATGCCCAACCAAAGTTATTTTTATCTGGCCGTCTCCTGTATCGTAAGTATCTGCCTGAATGTAATCTTTCTGTTCCATAACATTTGTTGTATCAGTAGTTTTTTCAGATTGTGTTTTACCTGAATTGGTGCTGTTGCACGAAACCAGAAACAAGGAAATAAATGCAAAGCTTAGAATACTTTTTTTCATAATAATTATAGTTTACTAATCTTTCAGGATAATTGTCCTTTATCAATATCTTTTACATACAACTGTGTATTAGTCTTACCATTGTGAGTATTCTGCTCTAAGGTATAACAAATATCGAAAGAACCTTGTTTTATCAGGCTGAAACTGCCTCCCTGCCTGAAAGCAATACCGTAAAGCGGAATATGCGTAGTCGAATCCAGCATATCGAGTTTGATATGCAATAAATCCTTACCCACAAGTTTACTGGTACCAAAATCTTTTACATCAGTCGTTACAAAAACAGGATTCAGGTTTTCAGGACCGAAAGGAGCAAAACGACTCAAATCATGTACAAACTTATTATCGATATCCCTGAATGTAAGCTGTGCATCTATATCTATTTGCGGACGCATCATTTCGGGAGCAATCATTTCTACGGACATGGCTTCGAAACGTCGCTGGAATTCCGCTAAATTTTCTTCCTTCAAAGACAGCCCGGCCGCATAAGTATGTCCTCCGAAATTTTCCAGAATATCTTTACAGGATTCAATTGCCCTATATACATCAAAACCGACTACAGAACGTGCCGAACCGGTAATCATATCATTCGACTTTGTCAAGACAACTGCCGGACGATAATACTTTTCCGTCAAACGGGAAGCAACGATTCCGATAACTCCTTTATGCCAGTTTTCGTTATAGATAACAATACTGTTGCATTTGGTAATGTCGATATTCGATTCTATAAAGTTAGTCGCTTCATCTGTTATGCGTTTGTCCAACTCCCTGCGGTTATCGTTATAATGGTCGATATTCTCACTTTTTTCACGGGCATCCTGCGTGCTGTTCGCTAACAATAAGTCTACCGCTTCCTTACCATTCATCATACGTCCCGAAGCATTTATCCGCGGACCTATTTTAAATACGATATCTCCTACCGTTATATTTTTGTGGTTTAACCCGCAGATGTCTATAATTCCTTTCAATCCCATACTTGGATTAGAATTCAGCTGTCTCAAACCATAAAAGGCAAGTATTCTGTTTTCTCCGTTCAGAGGCACAATATCCGAAGCAATGCTGACCGCTACTAAATCGAGCAGTTCATGCAATTCAGAAAAATCCAGCTTGTTATTCTGGGCTAAAGCCTGTACCAGTTTGAATCCGACCCCGCAACCCGATAAATGACCATAAGGATAAGTCGAATCCGTTCTCTTTGCATCCACCACTGCTATAGCATCCGGAAGTTCTTCGCCCGGCATGTGGTGGTCGCAAATTATAAAGTCTATACCTTTCTCTTTGGCATATTCGACTTTCTCAACGGCTTTTATACCGCAATCCAAAGCTATTATCAACTTGACATCGGTTTCGGATGCGTAGTCTATTCCCTGTTCGGAAATTCCGTAACCTTCATCGTATCTATCCGGAATGTAGTAATCCAGATTGGTAGTAAACTTTCGTAAAAACTTGTAAACTAATGCTACGGCTGTCGTACCGTCTACATCGTAATCTCCGTATACCAGAATTCTTTCTTTCTCTCCCAAAGCTCTTTCAATTCTTTTTATCGCTTTATCCATATCGGGCAATAAAAAAGGATCGTGAAGATCTCTAAGGCTTGGATGGAAAAACTTTTCCGCATCCTCAACAGAAGAGACACCTCTTTGTATCAGCAATTGACACAGTGCCGGGTGTATTCTTAATCTGTTGGCTAGCTTTTCTTTTTTTTCGTTATTTTCCGGTGTAAGAGATTCATAATTCCATTTATAAATCATTATATATCGTTTTTTTCTTTCTCAGCGAAGGACAGGAGCATATTCTTTAATCTCCTGTTATACAAGAAGTAGTACTACTTCTTATTCCGACTTATCAATGACCATGGGCTAACAATCCTGTCATATATCGGATTAATTGAATGTGTAAAGATAGTATATATAATGAAGAATTAAGGGATAATTTCGCTTAATTTTTTATAATTAAATATGAGGATGTACCAAAAATTACATTCTAAATAATTCTAAAAAATCAAAAATCAGCCACTAATTTAACATTAAATTGTCTTCCTGTAAGGTAATTAGGAACTGCATACTGCTGATTGTGTACATTGGTCACCCAATAGTAGGAATTGGTATTATTAAAATCGAAAAGGTTAAAAACATCCACTCCAAGCCAGATATTTTTAAATGCTCCGGCAAATGCGTTACGGTTCCTTATCGAAAAATCTTCTCCCAATAACAACCACGCTAAACCCATATCGACCCTTTTATAGGCCGGTGCACGGAAGTAACCTATCTCAAAATATTCAGAATTGGGCGGGGATTGAGGCAGACCGTGTGAGAAATGAGCTTTCAGATTCATAGTCAATCTTCTGCTTCCAGGTAAATAATCCTGAAAAAAAGCAGATATATTGTAAGTCTGGTCTGTTGGCAAAGGAGTTTTTATACCATTAATGTCCTGCTCTGTTTTCATCAATGAAAAGCTAAACCAACTATCGACACCTTCAACAAACTGACCGAACAGCTTCATGTCCAGCCCCATAGCATAGCCTTTGCCGACATTCTCTCCCAAATACCGAATCTTTACATTATTAACTGTATACGGTACTAAGTCAGACATTTTTTTATAGTATACCTCACTGGTTAATTTAAATGGACGCTCAGCAACACTGAAACGGTAATCCCCTCCTAAAACAAAGTGAATAGATTTCTGGGATTTAATATCTTTATTTAATTCAACAACCGAATTGTTACCTTCTTTCCTGACCCGTTGGAACTCTTTATAGAAAGGAGTCTGGTAATATATCCCGGTAGCAAAACGTAAGGTCATATTGGCTCCGTTAGGTATAAATGCAACAGAAGCACGCGGACTAATCAGGAATTCATCGTTAAAAGACCAATGGCTGGCCCTGATTCCCGCATTAATATATATTACATTTCCCCCTGCCAACAACTGGTACGTATCTTGTATATAACCTGAATAACGGGTAGCATCAATAGAATTATCAGATCTGAGATTTGTATATACGCTCACGATATTACCGAGACTAGGTAGTGAATAACCTGCCGAATCACGAACTGTCCATTCTTTAATTCCGTCGTTAATTTTCTCCTTCTGCAAAGTAGCACCCCACTTTAAACTATGCTTCCCGAAATCGAACGATCCGGTATGACTGATATTCATAATATCGGCATCCAGTTTGTTTCTTGCATGTTCCATATAAGAGCCTACAGCTAAAGGCACGCCCTCCGTACTGCTACCTCCCGATTCTATATTCTGATCGGTAAGGTAATATTCTCCCTCTATGTCGTATCTCTCATATTCCTTCGATGAAAAGGCCGATCCTATCAATCCGACTTCCAGATTGGGCAAAACTTTACCTTTTATATTAAAGGAGCCGAAATAGGTTAAAAATTTATCATGTTCCCACCCATCAAAATATACTCTAAAATTATGAATATTGTCTATTGTTCCGAATTTCGTTTCACGAGATTGCGGGGTAAACTTAAATACATTGCTTGATATATTTCCTAAAAAGCCTATCTCCCATTTAGAAGACAATCCCAGTGTCATATATGTCTGTGCATCTATAAAAGTAGGCTCATATTCTGCGTCTGTATCCATTGTCCCAAGCAGGGATTTTGTTGTCTTATAACGAAAACCCGTTATTTGGGAAAACCGCCCCGAACGACTTCCTATATAGGCATTCGCACCCAATAGGCTTCCCGTTACCGAGGCTTCGAATTTCTCCGGTTTCTTATAGGTTATATCCAGTACGGATGACATACGATCCCCATAAGATGCTTCAAAACCTCCCGAAGAAAAACGTACCGATTCTGTCATATTCGGATTTATAAAGCTTAATCCTTCCTGCTGGCCCGAACGGATCAGAAATGGACGGTAAACTTCAACCCCGTTCACGTAAATAATATTCTCATCGTAACTTCGACCTCGTACAGAATACTGATTACTCAATTCATTGGTTGAACTTACCCCCGCCTGAGTTGCTATAATGGATTCGACGCTTCCCCCCGATATATCTGTTTGAAGATTGGTATTCCCGATAGTTATTTCCTCTGTGGTAGTAGTCTGTGCTTTGGAACCTGTCACAACTACTTCATCCAAAACTATACCCCGCATCATTATATTCAAAGTCCTGTTCGTGGAAGCCGGAATTGTGCGCTCTACCTTCTGATAACCGACCAGAGAAAACTCGAGGGTTACGCTATCTGCAGGAGCTAATGTCAGTTGATACTTTCCTTCACGGTTGGTATAAGATGTATTTGCTGTACCCTGTACCGAAACCCGCACAAAATCGACAGGTATATTATCGGTATTTGTAACCGTTCCGCTAATTTTAATTTGAGATTGTCCCCAAAGTGGAAATGAGCTTATTAGTACAACAAAAAAAACAGATAGAAAGAATTGCTTCATAAAAATATAAATGCTTACCCGGATTTCTTTTTAGAACTAATTACTAATTTAAAGGATTTGACTTACAAAGGTAATTTTATATTTTATAACTCGATAAAACTTACTCTAAAAGTAGTTCATAATAGGACTGATAGCAACTACACAAAAGATTCGTTAACATTTCGGATGCATTTTTATTTTAAAAAAAGGTACGACTGTAAGAATAAGCTATAACTTTGTGATATGGGTAACACTTAAATACCCTGTTTAATATAACTAGAGAACTATCGAATCAATATATGGCAAAAGTGAAAGGAACCGTAGTTGTAAACGTTGAGCGTTGCAAAGGATGTGACCTGTGCGTGGTATCATGCCCTTGCGACGTCTTGGAATTACAACCGCATGACGTGAACCTCAAAGGTTACCACTACGTATATATGAAGAATGAAGAAGCCTGCATAGGCTGTGCAAACTGCGGTTATGTATGCCCGGA
>DQAM01000508.1 GCA_003523545.1 Dysgonomonas sp. | reverse complement strand
AAACTTTATTATCTTAGCGTCTTCGTAAGAAATAACAGATAATTAGAGTATTACATAATATTAAAAGCGAACATTTTATAGTTTTTATATAATAAAACAGGTTGAATATATAATGAGAAATTATATACTGATATTGATGGTATTATTTGCATTTAGTTGTAAAAACAACAATCAGAATGCACCTCAGCCTGTCCAAAAAAGTGATAAGGAAAATACTGTATCTATCCAAGATACAGATATCGTATCGGACACAATTGCGGATGAAGTTCCGGTTGAAGAGCCTGTAATCCAGCTATTAAGTAAGCACGAACTTAGCGAAAACGATTTATATACCGACTATGACGGTGGAAACCAACTGGCCGATTATTTTCTTATCGAGCTCATTGATGAAGATATTTACGATAAAAATAAATCACTCGCTATAAATATGATGTCCCGCGATACTTCTTTGATTTCTACCGAGGAGGGTATTTTGATACTTCCATATAAGAAAGGGAAGGTAGAGCTTATGGATAATCCGGAAGACGGGGATGATTTCAGAAAATACACATACATCGGGGAAATATCTTATCTGGATGCATATCTAATAAGGGGTTTGTATTGGGAAGACTGGGATTATTTTCTAATAGGAAAAAATAGCGGGGAGAGAATACAGACCTTTATAAATATGCCATATCTTTCTGCGGATGGTAAATATATTGTAAGCCTTGATTTCGATTCGATCGAAGGAGTTGCTTTCATCGAATTATACGAAGTAACCGACGATAAGCAGGTAGAGCCGGTAATCGGTATGTACACGAAGAAATGGATACCTATCAACACTACGACTTCTATTTATTGGGGAAATGATAATTATTTATATGTTCCTGTCGTACATAATAAAGATTATTGGGCTGCGGAAGGAAATTATAAAGGTATCGACCAGTATATCCGTCTGAGACCCATAGGGTCTTAATTAATTTTTGAGTTATGGATAGAATTTTAGAGGGTCTTTTTTCATTTTTTGTGCCTTTATTTATTTCTATTTTATATTATTGGTATATTTCTTTACCCGTGATAGTAATTCTTGCAATAGCTTACACCAGAGTACAGAGCGAATCTGTAAAAAGAGTCCTTAGAATTGTATTGGCATTTGTTTTATTATCAATAATATTTACCGGTATTTATTACGTAAATGCAAACTAAGATTATGAAAGAAAAAGAAGATTTAAGACTGGCAGTACTTATCGATGCAGATAATATACCATACGGATATATAAATGGAATGCTCGATGAAATCGCTAAAATTGGAATTCCTACCATCAAACGTATATATGGAGACTGGACTAAAGATACTGTGAAAGGATGGAAACCCGCCTTGCTAGAACATGCGATTACACCTGTGCAGCAGTATAGTTACACAACAGGAAAAAATGCAACGGATTCGGCTATGATTATTGACGCCATGGATATCCTGCACAACCAGAATGTAGATGGTTTTTGTCTTGTGTCTAGTGATAGTGACTTTACAAGGCTGGCCACACGATTGAGGGAATCGGGAATGCTGGTGGTCGGTATAGGAGAAAGGAAAACTCCTTCGCCATTTATCGTAGCTTGTGATAAGTTCATTTATATTGAGATTATAGCTAAATCTGAAAACCGGGTAAAGGAGAAAGAGACACCCCAAAACAATAATACTAAAGTTGTACCGGAAAATGTTTCTACAGTCCAATTTGAATCTATTGATAAAGAAACCCTCAAGCTACTTAAAAATACAGTTGAAGATTTGGCTGATGATAGCGGGTGGGCATTTTTGGGTGATGTAGGAAACCTGATAATGAAAAGAAATCCGATTTTGACCCTCGAAATTATGGTTATCCGAAATTAACGCCATTGCTACAGTCCTTAAATAAAATATTCGAAATCGATCAGAGGAGTGTGGATAACAATTCCCATATCAAACATATTTATATACGAATTAAAGATTAGCCTTCAATTATATTTCTTGTAATTCTAGGTAAAGTTCTGAAATCGTTTTGTTTAGTACCGGGTGTGTTAAACCGGGAGCTATTTCCCTTAATGGTTCCAATACAAATTTTCTTTCATGAAAATGTGGATGGGGCAAGATTAGATTCTTGTTATCTATAATCATAGAATCATATAATAAAATATCTATATCGATAATTCTATCCTTATATTGTTTATTCACAGATTTCGATTTTCTCCCTAATTCTTTCTCAATATCTTTTGTATATTCTAATACTTCAAAAGGATTGAGGTCTGTTTTTGCAGAACAGACACAATTGATGAAATCATTATCTGATTCAAAACCGACCGGTCTTGTAAGATAAAAAGAAGATACTGCTGCTATTTCGCCTATCCGGCAAGTAATTTCCGATAATGCTTTTTTTATATTAATTTCTTTGTCTCCAAGATTGGATCCTAATCCTAAATATACAATGTGCTGGTTCCCAATTGTACTCATGCTCCAATTAATTATATTTCACACAAATGTAATAGAAAGCTGATAATTAATATATGTTTTATAAAAAGAATAGTAAATATTTTATTTTTCAAAAAAGAAGATGTAATGCTTCGAAAGTTTAACAAGCTTTCTTTTTACAAAACATTTATTTGTTAAAATTCCGCCTAGTTTTGCTCCGTCTTTATTTAATCAATATAAAATTAAAACTATTTTGCTTATGAAAACTTTTACATTTGGGATGTTATTTGTGTGTAATGTATTTTTAGTTTCCTCTGTTTTTGCTCAAAATTCCGGTAATCCGTGGACTTTTGGGGTGAAAGCAGGAATGAATCTTTCAAATACTACTACAGATGATTATGATCCAAAGGTTGGATTTAACATTGGAGGTACAGTTGAATATAATCTTGGACACAATTTCTTTTTAGGGTCGGGACTGGAGTTTACTACAAAAGGTGCGAAGGCTAGTATGAATTATACTGATCTGGATTTTGTAGATGGTAAATATACAGGTCGAATAAAGAATTCGCTAAATTTGATGTATTTGCAATTACCACTTACTGTAGGTTATCGTCTGCCTGTATCGGATAATCTGAATATTACATTCCGTGCAGGAGGGTATGTGGCATACGGCCTTACAATAAGAGGTAAGTGCAAATACAATGGGATAGTAACCGAACCTGATGGAGAAAAGCGAGATTGGAATTTTGAAATAAAATATAAAAGTTTCGATTATGCTAATATAAAAAGATTCGATTTTGGTCTATTAGGTAGTGTAGGGGTTGAATTTAATAAATTCTCTGTTAATCTGGGTTATGAATACGGACTTAGAAATCTGGAAGGAATGCCATTGGAAAATAATCCTTCTTATGGGCAATCAGGGGGCTATAATTCATTAGATTATAATAAATCCTCTAAATGGAAGAATATGAATGCTACATTATCAGTTGGTTATAAGTTTTAAATAAATTGTTTT
>DQAM01000346.1 GCA_003523545.1 Dysgonomonas sp. | reverse complement strand
ATATAACCAAATCGGAAGCGCTTTTTGCCCGAAAATTTGAATATCCTGTTTCCGTAGGGCTATTAAATAAAATAGAAGAAAACCTGACCAAACGTGATTAACCTATTTCATTATTTCTTCAAAGAATGAAATATCTGCAAAGTCCGGAATCACTT
Organism: Dysgonomonas sp.; assembly: GCA_003523545.1. Classification (GTDB taxonomy): domain Bacteria; phylum Bacteroidota; class Bacteroidia; order Bacteroidales; family Dysgonomonadaceae; genus Dysgonomonas_A. The sequence goes on along the minus strand of DQAM01000346.1, from coordinate 3,329 downwards.
TCTCTGCTCCTTTTTCTTTCAATTTTTCCGCAGAGACACTTGTCGATAAACCTATAACCCGCATTCCCGCGCTTCTTCCGGCTTGCACTCCAAACAAAGAATCTTCTAACACAAGACATTCGGAAGGTGAAACGTTTAATCTTTCCGCTCCCAGCAGATAACACATCGGGTCGGGTTTACCTTTCGTAATGTCATCGGCTGTTATTTCTACATCGAATATTCCAACAAGGTTCATCTTTTTCAAAGCTATATCCATCTTGAACTGAGGGGAACTGGTTACCAGACCTACTTTATATCCCTTTTCTTTCAGATAATGGATGAACTCAATTACACCTTTTACTGGTGGGAAATCCATTTGCTTTTCGAAATCTTCTATACCCTTTTCGATATTATCCCTTTCTTGCGGTGAAAGGTGACTGAAATGTTTCAGTACGGTTTCATTGGTAGCTCCTTTTACTTGTTCGGCTAAATCCGATATTCCCAGATATTTCATACCAAGCTTCTCAAGATAAGAATCGTATTGTGGTTCGGTATCCGCTACAACTCCGTCGAAATCGAAAAGGATAGTCGAGATTTTCATTATAATTTTTCTTTTAAGAATTTACCGGTGTAAGATTTCGGCTCTTTAACAAGCTTCTCCGGCGTACCTTCGAATACGACATGACCACCTTCTTTACCACCTTCGGGACCTATATCTATAATGTGGTCGGCACATTTGATTACGTCCGGGTTGTGCTCGATAATGAGTATCGAATGTCCACGCTCGATAAGCGAATCGAAAGCTTTCAACAATGTTTTTACATCGTGAAAGTGAAGACCTGTGGTAGGTTCGTCAAATATAAACAGTGTGGGGTCTGTCTTTTCTTCACCGAGATAGTATGCCAGCTTAACGCGCTGGTTCTCACCTCCGGATAGTGTAGATGAAGATTGTCCCATTTTGATGTATCCTAATCCTACTTCCTGAAGAGGTTTTAACCGTTTAACGATTTTCTTTTCTGCACTTCCTTTACCTTCCGAAAAGAATTCGATAGCCTGGTCGACAGTCATTTCAAGTACATCATAAATATTCATGCCCCGGTATTCCACATCCAGAATGTCCTGTTTAAAGCGTTTTCCTTTACAAACTTCACATTCGAGCGTAATATCCGCCATGAACTGCATCTCTATGGTTGTTTTTCCTTCACCTTTACATTCTTCGCATCGTCCGCCTTCCACATTAAATGAGAAATAAGCCGGCGTAAAGTGCATCTGCTTCGATAGCTGTTGGTCTGCAAACAGTTTGCGGATTTCGTCGTAAGCCTTGATATATGTTACGGGATTGGAACGTGACGATTTTCCTATCGGGTTCTGGTCGACCATTTCCACCCCTTTTATCAGGTTGAGGTCTCCGACCAATTCATTGAATTGTACAATCTGGTCACTGCTTCCTTTATAATGTTTTTGAAGGGCATTATAAAATACATCCGACACCAAAGACGATTTACCCGAACCACTGACACCTGTAACAACAGTCATCACATTGAGCGGAAATTTCACATCGATGTTTTTCAGGTTATTCTGGCGGGCACCCTTCACTTCGATGTAATTATTCCATTTACGGCGGGGTTTGGGCACAGCAATCGACTCTTCGCCTGTCAGGTATTTAACGGTATAGCTGTCAGTATTTTTTGTTAACTCCGAAACAGGTCCCTGATAAATCACTTCACCTCCCAGTCGTCCCGCTTGCGGGCCTATATCTATAATATAATCCGCTGAGCGGATAATGTCCTCATCGTGTTCCACAACAACGACTGTATTGCCTAATGCCTGCAAATCACGCAGAACTTTTATAAGTAAATCCGTGTCGCGTGAATGGAGTCCTATACTTGGTTCGTCCAAAATATAGAGCGAACCGACAAGGCTACTTCCCAATGAAGTTGCCAGATTGATACGCTGGCTCTCTCCACCCGAAAGAGAGTTGGATAACCGATTAAGGGTGAGATATCCTAATCCGACATTTAACAGGAACTGAGTACGGTTATTTATTTCTGTCAGAAGCCTTTTGGCGATAGCCGAATCTGTTTCATCGAGCTGTAGTCCCTCGAAAAATTCTTTCAGTTCGGTTATCGGCATCAGTACAAGGTCTGCAATCGATTTACCGCCGACTTTTACATAAAGGGCTTGCGGTTTCAGTCTTGCTCCTTTACATACAGGACAAGTTGTTTTTCCCCTGTAACGCGCCAGCATAACACGGTATTGTATCTTGTATTGATTTTCCTCGAGCATTTTGAAGAAAGCATCTATACCCCATATTCCCGGAGCACCGTGCCACAATAGGTCTCTTTCTTCTTCCGTGAGTTGATAATAAGGGCGGTGTATCGGAAAGTCTTTTCGTGAAGAGCTTTGGATAAATTCCTTTTTCCATTCACTCATTTTCTCACCTTTCCAGCAAACAACGGCATCATCGTACACCGACAGGTTTTTGTTGGGAACAACCAAATCTTCGTCTATGCCTAACACCCTGCCAAATCCCTCACATTTGGGACAAGCTCCGACAGGATTGTTGAAACTGAACATCATATCCGACGGCTCCTCAAACTGAATACCATCAGCTTCGAAACGTTTCGAAAAATCAAATGTTTCTGTCCCTTTATCTGTATAAAACTTGATAATACAGTCACCTTCTCCTTCGTAAAAAGCAGTTTCCACTGACTCGGAAAACCGGCTTACCGTCGCTTTGTCCGAGGAACTCGAAAGACGGTCGATTACCAAAAGTATTTGGGATAGTTCCACTTTCTTTTTGGATGCGAGAAAGTCGTCTATGCGTTCGAATTCTCCGTCGATTTCAATACGCGAAAAACCTTCTTTCAGAAGTATATCCAATTGCTCCTCGATGCTTCGGTTGTCCCGTAGAATCAGTTTCGATAGGATTACCAAACGTGTTCCCTCGGGATAGGAGAGCATCTTTTCGACAATATCTTTTACCTGGTGTTTTTTGACAACCGTTCCCGAGATGGGGGAGATGGTCTTGCCGATACGGGCGAACAATAAGCGCAGGTATTCGTATATTTCGGTCGAAGTGCCCACCGTTGAACGAGGATTACGCGAATTGACCTTCTGCTCGATGGCAATGGCGGGCGGAATTCCCTTGATATAATCGGCTTCGGGCTTGTTCATGCGTCCCAGGAACTGGCGGGCATAGGAAGACAAACTTTCTACGTAACGCCTTTGTCCTTCTGCATATAACGTGTCGAAGGCGAGTGACGATTTACCCGAACCTGACAAGCCAGTAATAACTACAAATTTATTGCGGGGAATGTTAACATCTATATTTTTGAGATTGTTGACCC
>DQAM01000130.1 GCA_003523545.1 Dysgonomonas sp. | reverse complement strand
ATTGATAATTATCGATAAAAATGATCCGGCTATAGTGAGGCTCAAAGGAAAATTCGATATGAACGATCTGGCATCTGCCTCATCTCTCAAATCTCTTGAACTTTAATCTTCTGGGCCCCGGATGACAGCTGCCGATTTCAAAGAAAAATATATGCCTTACCACCGGAAGATGTTCCGCATAGCATGCCGTCTGCTCGAAGACGATAAAGATGCCGAAGATGTGGTGCAGGATGCATATATTAAACTTTGGAATAAACGGGACGAACTGTCACACGTCGAAAATACAGAATCTTACTGTTTTGTGCTGACCCGTAACCTCTGCCTGGATTTTTTAAGGGTAAAGAACAAATATCATATGCAGTCTGCGGATGATATACCAGTACCAGAAGAAGAGGTTCTTATAAATGAAATTGAAAAGATGGATGAAATAAGCCATANNATTGCCTGAACAGCAAAGAAAGATTATAAGATTAAGGCATTTTGATAATTATTCGAATGAAGAAATAGAAAATATAATGGGCTTATCTAGTGTTAACACAAGAGTCCTTTTATCGAGAGCCCGGAAAAGAATAAAAGAATTATACATGCAAAATAAATTTCGATGATATGATAAATTATGATATAGAATATATAAAGAGATTACTAGATTCATTTTATGACGGGGATACATCATTGGAGGAGGAGGAAATCCTAAAGCAATATTTTTCCCGGAACGACGTACCGGAGCAATTAGAAGCCGAACAGAAAATATTTCTGGATTTATTTTCGGGTAGGGGTGGATGCCAAGCCTCATCATTAGAACAGAAACTGGATTTACTGATAGATAATTTAGAAGCTGAAGAGGAGAGAAGTATAATCTCTTTACCCCGAAAATCTAAAAAGATAATTTTGTGGAAAAAGATTACAGCTGTAGCTGCATGTATATTGGTATTGATAAGTGCAGGCCTGTTTTTACTGGATAATCATAGCGGTAAAATGAACGATACATATTCTGATCCTCAGGATGCTTACATCGAAACACAAAAGGCGCTGACGTTTGTTTCCAGCAAGCTGAATAAAGGCTTTGAGCAAATGGAATCTGCACAAAAGAATTTGGAAAAAACAAATAAAATCATAGCTAAAAATTTACAATTATGAAAAGGATGATCATATTATTTACCGCTTTGATGGGTGTAGTTTCTCTTTTGAATGCACAAAGCGGTATAGATAAAGATATTCAGGGAAGAATCGAAAAATTCCAGAAAGATTTTTCCAAGAATTTCGAAGGGAAAGAGCTTCCTGATTTGAAGTCTTTTGATTTCGAAAATCCGGAAGAATTTAAAAAGAAAATAGAAGAATGGCAGACAGATATGTCCAAACTGACGGAGGAACAAATAAAAGAATGGCGGAAAAAAGCAGAAAATTACACCAGAGAATATGCTATGAAGATGCCGGAATTTTCGGGGAAGTTTTCATTCGGTCTGCCTGAACTGCATAGTCCTGATACGCAGGCGAAGGACAAAAAGGAGACACAGCAGGATAATGACGAATTGTTCAAAAAGTTGTCGGACATCAAAGGTGTAGAAGTCGTTTATATTTCTAAATCCTTGCTGGGCATGGTGGCGGGTATGGATATGCCCCAGATGCAGATGAATGGGATAGATATAAAGAAAATCACAGGTAAACTGGAAAGTCTGCAGGTATTTTCGTCCGAAGACTCAAATGCAATGAAGAAGCTAAAGTCAGAATCGGATAAACTAATTAAAAACGGAAAATACGAAACTCTCATGTTTGTAAAAGATGAAGAATCCAAAACGGTCTTTTATATGAACAAACTGAGTAACCAGAAATCAGAAATGCTGATGATCTCGGAAGAGCCCTCCGAAACTACCCTTATCCGTTTTACAGGTAGTTTTACACTTAAGGATTTGCAAGACATGACGAAAAATCATAAAAAGTAGTAAGCCGTCCGTTTGCAATGAAATACGGTGAAGATGCCGTTTATTATATACTATGCTATAAAGATATTACTTCTTTTTGTCATGTTGAACACCGTGAAACATCTCTTGAATGAAAAGAGATCCTTCCCATTGGTCAGGATGACAATTAAGACTTTGGGAGAAAAAACTACTTTTGAGATATCTTCATATTATTTCTCTTCGAATGTTTGAAGGGTATCTCTAATTATCAAATATGTTTTTATTGTTGTAGGTTGAGCTTTCCACCGGAATCACTTTTATACGGATTATTGAAACGTAGTTCATATTAGCATCTTCCGCCAGATAAACCGGGGGCAGTTTAACTCCCCCGATACCCTGCATAGCTTCGTCTCCTCCTAAATATTTCAAGGTCTTCCATTCACCGTCCACATAATGACCTTCGCGGATCAATCCGTAACTGATACCTGTCAGATTTTTCACTTTCGACCGGAATGATATATCCGCTCCATTTCCGGCAACCAGAAACTCATCGTCCGAAAGCCGTATGACTAGGCCGTAGCCCTGATACGGGTAGTTGTAATTTACGTGCATGGTATAATCGCCCAAGTCGAGTTCTTCGTGTTTATTATCTTGCTGCATAAATCCTCTCATCCGTCCCGACCCATGTTCTTGTAAGATCAAAGGAGTGAGATTTTGAAGTACTTTGTAAGCATCTTTCAAAGGATGATTTCCATTGTATATATCATTGTCGATGCCGAAGGGCGAAAAGCCTAGCGCGTTGAATTCTGCATAGGTAAAGAATGCTTTTGCCGGCCCGCTCCATTTATCACCGAGCCATAAGCCGACAGCTTCCGGCACTAATATCGGATTGCCGTTTCTGTTAAAGTCTTTCACTTTCGAGATGTAATCCTTGTTGTAATTATCGAGTGCCAATATGTCGATAGAAGGTGCTGCACACTGGTATATGTCCAGCATCCGGTAATTGGGTCCTCCGCTCGGGTATTTCCCAGGTATGGGTTCTTCCGGGCGGATAGTCCACGCATTTATAAACAGAGGGATGGGATATATACTTTTTGCTTTGGCCGCCATCTTTTCTACAAACCGCGCATAATACCAGCCCATAAACATTTCGTCTGCCAGATTATTACTTTTGTTGCCGAACAATTCGAGCCAGTTTCCCTTTATTTTTTTACCGTTAGCTTTCCACTGCTCTATTATTTCAGGTAATATTTTCTTTTCGTTTCTCTGTAGATAATTTACAAGTTCGGAGGGGACATTCCGGTTGAAAAGTTCATCGGACAAAGGGGAACGGTCCCTGCTGTCTTCCAATAGCCCCATCTCATTCTGGATCTGTATCATTAGTACAGTATGCTCCTGGCTGTCTATTTCATTTATATACTCCATCAATGCGCCGAAAGCTTTTATGTCGGCATTTACAAGATTTTCACTGAAATTAGAGAGGAAAGGGCGGTTTTCTCCCTTGTCGTTCTTCATCCGGGGAAAACGTTTTGTATCACTCATTACCCAATGGGGAGCATATCCCGACGAACAATTTTTCCAACTGCCAAACCATAAGAAAACAAGCTTTAAGTCGTGCTTGCGTGCCTCTCGGATTAGTCCGTCAACAATAGAAAAGTCATATTCGCCTTCTTCCGGTTCTATTTGTTCCCATGAGATTGCTGCCAATACTGTATTTAGATTCAGCGCTTTTAGCCGTTTCCATTTAGGAGCCATACTTTCGAGTGTGGTAGAACTCGAATTCATCAGTTCACCGGCAAGCATCAGATATGGTTTATCATTTACGATCAATTGTGCAATTCCCTTGTCGTTCCTTTTCAAATGAGGTATTTCTCGGGCTGTTAACAAATTTACCGATAAAAATAATGATATAATAAATAATACAGTTTTTTTCATAACCGGAATCATTTTGTTTAAATACAGCATTTACTACAAATCGCTGCACACTGCTAAAATAGAATATTGTTGTGTAATTGCAGCTTATATTCTGTATATCTGGTTACTTCTGAAATTACAGATATGTTTTTTGTACTTTTTTATTGTAAGTTATTTTTCTGATAAGCAACCGGGTTAAATATTCCATATTTTACAAATATATTGGCAGGTGATACAAATAGATATTAATGATCACTAATTTTGAGAAAGTCAAACCGCATTTAGCTATCATTTTATTATATTTGCAAATTATTTAATCAATTGATTTTTATAGATAAATCTTATGAGAAGCGTATTGTCTTTCTTTGTATTTATATTGATTTCTTTTTCGTTTGGCGTATTTGCGCAAAATCCCGTTTCATGGTCGTTCAGTTTATCGGATAAGGGAAACGGCGAGGTTGAAGTAGTTGCAAGAGCAGCGGTCGATCCGGGATGGCATCTCTACGATACGGATATTGAACCCGGTGGGCCGTTCCCTACTTCGCTCACGGTAGAAGAAATAAAAGGTGCTGAACCTATAGGTAAATTTCATGCAGTAAATTCTAATCTGCATAAAGAATTTGATAATATATTTGAGATGGAAGTCGGATATTATGAAATATCCGCCACTTTTGTCCAGCGTTTTAAAGTAACGGATAAGCCGTCTTTTGTGCTGAAAGGCTTTGTTCGTGCCCAGGCATGTGACGACCGCGAATGTACACCTCCTATCCCGGTCGATTTTGAGTTTAATTCGTCTGGTCTGCCTGCTTCTTTTGTCGCAGCTGCCTCTCAGGCAGTGAAAAATGAACCGGAAGAGGCGAAAAAAGCATCAGATGATATGGTTGCCGATAATCCTCCGGTAAGTGCAGGCGATTCGCTGGCTCAAGCTGTTACTGCTCCGGTAGTAAATACCAACGACCTTTGGAAACCTGTGATCGAAGAATTAAAAGGTTTTGGTGCAGAAGGTAATCAATCGGACCAGACTCTTTGGATTATTTTTATCTCGGGTTTAGTCGGTGGATTTCTGGCTCTTCTTACACCATGTGTATGGCCGATGATTCCGATGACGGTCAGTTTTTTCCTTAAAAGAAATAAGACTAAGAAAAGTAAAGCAATCCGTGAAGCTGCTACATACGGCATAGCTATAATAGTTATATATGTAGCTTTAGGGCTCCTTGTGACGGCTATTTTTGGAGCGAGCGCATTGAATGAAATGTCTACGAGTGCCATATTCAATCTCATATTTTTTGGTTTACTGGTATTTTTCGCGGCTTCTTTTCTTGGAGCATTCGAAATTACCCTGCCTTCATCCTGGACTACCAAGATGGATAGCAAAGCTGATTCGACTACCGGATTTATCAGTATTTTCTTTATGGCATTTACGCTGGCGCTGGTATCATTTTCATGTACAGGTCCGTTAATCGGCTGGTTATTGGTAGAAGCGGCAAGTTCGGGTGCCGTATTAGCTCCGGCAATAGGTATGTTCGGTTTTGCTTTAGGATTGGCATTGCCATTCACTCTGTTTGCTATATTCCCTTCCTGGCTGCAGGAAATGCCTAAATCGGGCGGCTGGCTCAATTCGGTGAAAGTAGTACTGGGATTCCTTGAACTTGCTTTAGCATTGAAATTCTTGTCTGTGGCTGATTTGGCCTATAAATGGGGAATTCTAGACAGGGAAGTATTTTTAGTCCTGTGGATTGTCATATTCACACTGCTCGGGTTGTATTTGTTAGGAAAACTCAAATTCGCTCATGACAGTGAGCTGACTCATGTTTCCGTGACAAGGTTGTTTTTGGCAATTATACCATTATCGTTTGCGATTTACCTTGTTCCCGGCTTATGGGGTGCGCCGTTAAAATCCGTTAGTGCATTTGCTCCTCCCTTATATACACAGGATTTTAGTTTGTATGACGGAGTTGTTCATGCCGAATTTGATGATTATGAAGAGGGTATGGAATATGCCCGTAAAAATAATAAGCCTGTAATTATAGATTTCTCGGGATATGGATGTGTCAACTGCCGTAAAATGGAGGCTTCGGTATGGACCGACCCGCGTGTTAAAAACATGCTCGACAATGAGTATGTGCTAATTACGCTTATGGTAGATGACAGGGACCAGCTTCCGGAGGTGATGGAAGTGGAAGAGAATGGAAGAAGTGTAAAGCTCAGGACTGTCGGTGACAAATGGAGTTATCTTCAAAGGCATAAGTTCGGAACAAATTCCCAGCCTTATTATGTGCTTCTCGATGCCTCGGGTAATCCTATCGGGCCTTCGTATGCTTATGATGAGGATATTGACAAATACATTAAATTCCTGCAAACGGGATTAGATAATTTTAAGAAGATAAGTACAAAATAAGTATGAAAAAGGTTGAAATTATCTCAGAAAATAATTCTTATTCAGCAGTTAATATTGGGTCTTTAAACGATCTTTCCGGGCATTCGCTGATTCACCCTAAGTTGAATCAAAAAATCGAAGGTAAAGTTTTTCTGAAAGATTCGATTAAGAGT
>DQAM01000129.1 GCA_003523545.1 Dysgonomonas sp. | reverse complement strand
CCGGGTTATCTGCGGGTCGCCATTATAGGATATATCACCCTTCCCGCTTACATCTATACTCATTTTATCAATAGCATTCACTAGCATATTACCAGTTCCTTTGATCTTACATTCCAACTCTTTCACCAACATATTTTCTGCCGAAATGTTCCCATTACCATTTATTTCATACTTGGCTTTACCAGATTCGCCTGCTAATGTAATATTTCCCGAACCTTCCAGTTTAGCCTCTGTTTTTTCATACATCAGGTTTTCAGTATGGATATTACCAGTTCCTTTCAGTTCCAGTTTTAGTACCTTTTCTCCTGATGCCCCGCTTATGGAAACACTAGATGCCCCTTTTGCTTCCACATATTTCAAAGTAGGAGAATTTGTATATACAACAAGCCTGCCCGGATTAATGCTTTCCCTCGATTTTATGTGTAAAGTTTTGCCCTTCACTTTTATATCTACCAGAGGAATAATACTTTTCGAAGCTTCTACTTCCAGAAAAGCAGCATCATCGGGTTTCGACTCATAAAATACATCGATAGCCCCTTCGACTTTTATCTCATTGTATATTTTTATATCTACTTCCTGCCTGACAGGTGTATCATTAACAGCAGAAACACTGCCTGGATTATCCGTCTTTTTACAGGAAAAGATTAATAATACAGACAAAAAACAAAGTGTGGTAAACAGATATATATTTCTTTTCATGGTATCGGATTATTTACGTCCTACTTCCTTTATCAACATAACTCATATCACCCATAGAAGTCACGGTGAACTCACCGTTCTGCCATACAACTTCGCTTACCGAAGCATTTTCCAGATGGGTGTTTAACAGTTCTTTTCCTCCCATATTATAAAGCATACATATAATTGACATACCATGCGATACTATAAGAATGTTTTTGTCAAGCCCGTCTTCTGATTGTTTTTTGGCTATCTCGTACAAAGCATTTTGCGAACGGGTTTCTACCTTATTGAAATTTTCGGCCATACCCATCGTATCGAGTAAACTTATGACATCCAAAACATCCCCGCAGGAAATTTTACCCGAAAATGCATCCTTATACATATCTTCCATAGATAAGTAATGCATAAACAAAGATGCATCGCGCCACATTTTCTTATTAAAATCGGATTCATACGCCCCGAAACAAGCCTCACGGAAACCAAAATGTTCGGTAATGTCTAATCCTGCCTGTGCTTTTTCTTTCAAAAGTATTTCCGCTGTCTGGCGGGTACGCCGTAAATCGCTCGTATATGCAGCATCGAAATGTATATGTTTCATTCCGGCCGCTAACTGCCTGGCTACTGAGATACCTTCCTCTGTCAGGGGCGAATCGCACCAACCCTGCACTTTATCGAGAGTGTTCAACAGCGTTTTCCCATGACGCACTATATAGAATGTCAATTTGTTATCCATCTTCTTAATCTGATAATCCTCGTAGGCTTTATTAATACCGCCCATTGAGACAAAGATAACTCTTTTATTTATGCTCCCAATAAATCAGGATAATGCCGCAGATATAAAAAATATTAATGCCGGATACTAACTAAAATGAATAAATAAAAGCTTTTTACAAATTATGTTAAATATTAATCACCTAAAACATTTTTTAGCAACGTCTTGTATATGTTTGCATCTCATCTTATGATCCGAAAAAGATATCAAAAATAAACACATAAGAAATGTATCTGATAAAAGTCTTAGGTTTAATCGTTTTCTTCATTCTCGCATTTTCGACTATTGCGACAGCCCAAAAATATCAGATCAGCGGTATAATCACTGATAGCAGGACTAAAGAAAAGCTTGCAGGGGTACCTGTCACTGTGAAGGAAAGGTTAATGACCGGTACATCTACCGATGATGCAGGAAAATATGAATTATCTATGCCGCAAGGCAGATATACCCTTATCGTAAAATACCTGGGATATGATGAATTATCTGTTCCTGTCGACCTTGATAAAAATATAACCTTGAATATAGAACTGGAACAAAATGCGGTTGGTCTGAAAGAAGTGACTGTTTCTTCTGGAAGTTCCGACGCTAATGTTTCCGCCCCGCAGGTAGGTGTTGAACGCATCACCATGCAGGATGTAAACAAACTTCCGGTTTTGTTCGGCGAGCGGGATGTTATAAAGGCTTTACAATTAATGCCCGGAGTAAAAGCGGCCAACGAGGGCGGTGCCGGATTCTTCGTACGGGGAGGAACTACCGATCAGAATCTGGTTACACTCGATAATGTACCTGTTTACAACGCTTCCCACCTTATGGGATTCTTTTCTACATTCAATCCCAATGCAGTTAAGGATGCGGCATTATACAAAGGAGCTATGCCTGCCCAATACGGTGAACGGCTTTCCTCAGTGCTGGATGTCCACATGAGAGACGGCGACCTCAACAGATACCATCTGGAAGGAGGTATAGAACTCATCGCTTCTAATTTAAGCATAGACGGTCCTATCCAGAAGGGCAAATCCAGTTTCCTCATAAGCGGAAGAAGAACTTATGCAGATGCTATAGCCCGATTATCGGGAAATGAGGATGCACAGAATACTACTTTATATTTTTATGACCTGAATACCAGGCTAAATTTCAACCTTTCACCGAAAGACCGTCTTACATTCTCCGGTTATTGGGGAAAAGATAAATTATCAATGAAAGAAGTTGTAGACACCGATTGGGGGAATCTGATGGGAACCGTAAAATGGACACACCAGATGAACAGCCAGTGGTCTTCTTCGACTGCACTACAGTATAATCAGTACGACTATAACATCAAACTGGATATGGGCCTGCAACTACGCTCCACTTCAAAGATTAACGATTATTCTTTCAAGCAGGAATTTTTATACCAAAGAAATCCTAATAACCTGTGGAGACTAGGCTACAGTACGACATACCATATACTAGAACCGGGAAGCTACCGATTCGACGAAGGAAAAGGCGAACCGCTTATCCTGCAAAAACGCTATTCGTGGGAAAACGGATTATATATTTCCAACTCCAATAAAATTACAGATAATCTCGAAGTTATTTATGGTTTACGGCTATCGACCTTCTCTGCATTGGGCAAAGGAGAATTCTATACACTGAACGAAAATAACGAAGCGGTAGATTCGGTATGGTACAACTCAGGAAAAATCGTAAAGACCTATATTAATCTCGAGCCCCGCCTATCGATGGTCTACCGTCTGAATAAGGTTTCCTCCTTAAAAGCGGCCTACGGACGTACTTCGCAGGGAATGCACCTGCTGACTAATTCGACAATGAATACGCCGATGGACAGATGGGCATCGAGCACTAATAACATCAAACCTCAGGTAGCCGACCAG
>DQAM01000345.1 GCA_003523545.1 Dysgonomonas sp. | reverse complement strand
GCTCTTCCGATCTATCCAGATCAGCTCCTGTAGTTATATCAGGAATATCGAAACTAAGCAATCCTTTTCTTCTGGCACTTACACCCGACCTGTTAAAATAAAATTGTTCGTAACCCAGCATTGCCGATATATCATGATCGCTCGCAATTGTCGTATTATAATTAAGTGTCAGGTTTGCTGTATACTGCTCCCGTTTTTCATAAGCACGTGTCGTTGTCGCATTATTAAGAGTTGTACCGGGTATCAATATTGTACCTTTGCGGAAAGAATAACTATCTAATTGTCGTGAATAAGTCTTGCTGTCATAGAATAAATTCTGATAATTTATACTTGCCCTTCCGATAAGCCCTTTATAAAACTCGGCCTGGGCATACCAGGTTGTATTAATACGGGTAGTCGTATTTTTTCCTCCGACAGCATTTACATCGCGGATAGGATTGCGGACATCATTCTTTTCCCTGGGACTTTCAGGACCTCCGTATTTTCCGTCATGGATAGGAACGATACCGCCCACAGTCTGAAGACGATATGTATTTACCTGGTCGAGATTACCTGGATCTTTACGCTGACGCATAGCATAAGTCTGAGTTCCTATCTTCAGGAAATTAGTAATCTGGCTCTCTAAGTTCACACGTACATTGAAACGGTCTATTCCCGTATTTTCAAGTGTACCCGGAGCCTCATAATAATTCATGGACATCAGATAATTACTATTCTCACCACCGCCCGATATTGAAAGAGTATGCTGCTGGGAATGAGTAGGAGCAAAAAGAATATCACTCCAATTGGTATTAGGATATGCAAGATAATTAGGAACCTGATTCCCGTTATCGGGATCGGTATATATTCCGTTCGGATCCGATTTGGCTGCTCTCCATGCCGCAATCTCTTCTGCATCGTAATTGCTGTTGACTTTAGGATTAACGGAAAATTCAGCCATATTGTACATTTCCATATAATCGGCATAGTCGTACATAAGATCCAATACCCTGCTAGCAGTAGTGCGTGAGAAAATACCGGTATAAGTTACTCTCGGAGCAGCATTCTTCCTTCCCTTTTTGGTAGTAACCAATATTACACCATTTGCGCCGCGTGAACCGTAGATTGCAGCAGAAGCAGCATCTTTAAGTACACTCACGCTTTCGACATCTTCGGGGTTCAAAGAATTCATATCACCCTCTGCACCATCAATTATTATCAAAGGTGAACGGTAATTACCATCAAAAGTACCGATACCCCGAATACGGATGTTAGCTCCGTCACTACCGGGATTTCCCGAACCCTGACGTACTGTCACACCCGAAGCCAATCCGGTCAGCATAGTCGAAAGGTTTGGAGCCGAACGGCTTTCCAGTTTTTCAGAATTTACGGCGGCAACCGATCCGGTAAGATTAACTTTTTTCTGTACACCGTAACCGACTACCACAACTTCGTCGAGAAGTGCGGCCGTTTCCTCCATCACTACATTGAGCGGAGTTGCCGAAGTAACTCTTATTTCTTGAGTATTATATCCGATATAGGAAAATACCAATATCGAATTATCGGGTACGTTTAAGGTAAACTTACCATCTATGTCCGTATTAGTACCCATAGTAGTTCCCTTTGCGGCTACACTCACACCGATAAGGGCTTCCCTATTTTTATCCGTAACAGTACCTGTCACGGTATAGGTTTGCGCTAAGGCCGCTAGAGGCATCAGGCAAAAAATCATTAATAAAATGCCTTGGAATGTTTTCAGGCTTTTCTTTCGTCTTTGAATAACTTTCATAAATAATTCATTTTAAGTTAACAATCGATTGTTTCAGATAACTTTTCATATTCAGATTAGATTTGCTTTTTTAATTAGTTTTTCATGCCACTTCTCTCATATTTATTTAGTTTATACATATAGAAATATATCCTACAGTTAAAAACTATAGGATACGATATAGGAAAACCCTGCTATAGCGGGAAACAGCAGGTATTTCAGTAATATTATGGTATAGGAAAAAAGTATCCCGGGGGATATGGAAATATAATCTGTTTTTATTATATTATACGTCTCTCTCTCTCTCTCTCTCTCTCTCTCTCTCTCTCTCTCTCTCTCTAATAAAACAGAGTTAACATACAAATTTTCAGATGAAAAAATTGTAAAAAATATCGTTATTTTATTAAATAAATAACACATAAATACATTCTGCGTGTACTGCATTTTCATTTAGATCAACTCAATTAACCTTACAAAATTATCTTACAAAAACGATGATGAGGGTATTTTTTGTACCGTTTTGGGGGTATTTTTGTACCATAAGAAATAGGCTAAAAAACATATAAGGCTAATTATAAAAGACTTATACAATTCAGCCATTTTTTTAATTATTAATTAAAAAAGGTAAACAAAAGCAAATAACAATATAAGTAAACTATGAGGCTATTGCTTAATAATTGTTACTTTTGTATTTAATAATTAGTTGATCGGGTATACAATGAAATACATATTCACTTATATAGCCGTTGCTTTATTTATATTGCCTTGTTTTTGCGGGAATATATATTTCAACCATCTGGGAAACACACAAGGGCTGCCTCAAATAAATATAATGTCCATCTATCAGGATGAGACTGGCGCAATGTGGTTCGGTACCATTGAAGGATTATGCAGATATAACGGTAAAGAGACCCAGATATTCAGGTCTTCGGAAAAATATCCCGGACTTACCAAAAACAATATCATGGCTATAACCGGCAATAAGAAGGGATCTATATATATTAAAGCAGATTATGACCTTGTTGAATATAAAATAGCAGAAGAAAAATTTCATGCAGTCTTAGATAATAACGTCAACGAGATTTTTTACAAGAATGGGAAATTGTGGATCGCTACAAACGAAGGCATCTTCACTTATTCTGATGAGGGTATTTCTCTTTACTCTTCTCAGAACAATGATGAAGGAACAGCATCGGTTTTGGCAGTATCAGATGATAACAAAGTATGGATAGGAGGCCGTAGAGGACTCAAACTCATCGATCCTTCCGGTAAAGAATCGAAAAAAAATAATTTTCTACAGGGCATTACTATAAACACTATCTATTTAGATAAGAACAATAACGTATGGGCCGGCACCTACGATGACGGTGTCTATAAATTTAATGAAGAAGGTAAGTTACTGGCCCATCATTACCACATACCGGGACAAAATTCAATATCCAACAATCAAGTACGAACAATTATTGAAGACGATGCAGGAATAATATGGATCGGAACTTTTTTCGGGCTTAACAGTTTCGACCCGGAAACTGAAAAATGGACAAATTATATACATGACGATACCCAGCCTCACAGCCTAAGCCATTCCTCCGTATTTTCCATTTATAATGATAAGCAAGGTACGTTATGGATCGGAACATATTTCGGAGGTGTAAATTATTTCAACCCCGAATATGATATATTCCAATTTTATAATGCGAGTTCAACCGGAAATAACAACCTGAGTTTTCCTTTTGTTGGAAAAATGGCCGAAGATAATAACGGGAATTTGTGGATATGCACAGAGGGAGGAGGATTAAACCGCTTAAACCTGGATAGCCGTCAGTTCTCCCGCTATTTGTATGACGGATACGATTTTGAGTCTGTCAGCAGATACAATCTTAAAGCAATCTATTTTGAACCGTCCAGCAATAAATTGTATTTAGGAATACATAATGGGGGGCTATGTATTTTCGATATTAATACTAACAATTACAAAATCATCAGACCAAGTCTTTCAACGAAACAAACACTGCCCGATTATTCTATCCGCGATATAAAGAAATATAAAAACAGTCTGATATTTCTTACCAGAGAGGGACTTTCACGAATGGAAATAAATGAGGAGGTTTTTAAGCCATTCAGTGAGGATAAAGAACTGAACACCATTATAAACAGTAAATTCATTTATCAATTTCATATAGATAAGGAAAACCGGCTCTGGTTTTCCTCAATATCCACATTGAGGAGAATCGATCTTAATACGCTAGAAATTAAGGAATATACTTATGAAAAAAATAATCCGAATTCTATCGGAAAATTCCGGATAACTTCTATTTTGGAAACCAAAAACGGAGATTTATTTTTCGGCACAATAGGCTCCGGATTATTCCGTTATTGTCCGGAAACAGACAGCTTCGAGAATTATACAGAAGAAAATAAGAGTCAAATCAGTAATTTCTGCTATTATATTTCTGAACTTCCGGCAGGCAATCTTATGTTATTACATAACGACGGATTTTCGATATTTGACCCTAAAAGAAAGAATACGATCTACCGTTCTCCCAATAATTTTCCTATAACTGGTTTTTTCGAAGGAAGTAGTGCTTATATTACAAGAAATAATGAAATATTTATAGGAGGAACCAATGGAATGGCATCTGTTAATGAATCCAAATTAATCAACATTACCACGACCGACTATTCTGTTTATTTCGATAAATTATTCATTAACAACAAATATGTTTGTCCCGGAGACGGTACAAATGTTTTAAGACAAACGCTTCCTTTTTGTAGTGAAATAAACCTTAAATACAATCAGAATAACATAGCTATTGAATACGCTACATCCAACTACTCCCAGGCAGATATACTGAATTACGAATATAAGCTTGAAAACTTCGACAGTGAATGGAATCGCGCATCTTCCAACACTATTATTTATACAAATATCAATCCGGGTGAATACAATCTTTTATTAAGGGAAATAAACCCGCAGATAAATAATGAAGGTGTAAAAATACAAGCCCTCAGAATAAATATCAGTCCCCCTCTCTACAAAACAGCACTGGCCTACATCATATATCTGATTTTATTCCTTACCACCATCGTCGGAATCATACGTTTTTTTGTATGGAGGTCACAAATCAATTCGGCATTGGAGATGGAAAGGAAAGAAAAGGAGCAGAACGAAAAGTTGAACCAGATGAAGTTCAAATTCTTTACTAATATTTCTCATGAACTAAGGACACCGCTTACCCTTATAATCGCTCAGACCGAATCATTATTAAATACAAAAAATCTGGAACACAATCTAAAAGATAAGATATCCAAAGTTTTGAACAATGCTTCGCACATGAGAGGACTTATTTCCGAATTACTGGATTTCAGAAAGCAGGAACAAGGATACTACGATCTGAAAGTAGAAGAAGTGTATTTACCTGATTATATTATGGATATATACCAGGCTTTTACCGAGTATGCTAAAAAACACAATATATCATATAAATTTGAATTCCCGCATGAAGAAGAAATAACGGTATTTATCGATAAAAATCAATTTAAAAAAGCGATATACAACTTATTATCGNNGCAATGCCTTTAAGTATACATCAGACGGTGGTGAAATTACCATCCGATTACATGTAGATGAATACGTATCCATCGAAATAGAAGACAATGGAATCGGGATATCTGCTGATGCTCTTTCCAGAATATTCGAAAGATTCTACCAGGTGGAATACCGGACTTCCGGATTCAGTCTCGGAACGGGTATAGGGCTGGCTCTTACAAAAGAAATCGTTGAAAGCCACCATGGAGAAATCAAGGTAAGAAGTACGGTAAATGAAGGCAGTATATTCGAAATAAAATTATTGAAAGGCCATCAGCATTTTGAGAGTAGAGACCTAAAAAATATTACATCTTTGGAAATAACTGATATCGAAAATAAACCCATTGAAGAAAAAAATCAAAATATCCAAGAAGAAAAGGAACTTACTGATTACAATTTAAACAATAACGATAATACGGACTCACCTTTTTCAATACTCATAGTGGAAGATAATGAAGAGCTTCTTATGCTTCTAGCAGATGCTTTTTCTCCTAAATATAAGGTATTTACGGCGACCAACGGACGAGTCGGTTTGGAGATGGCTACTGAAATAATTCCGGATATTATACTAAGTGATATTATGATGCCCGAAATGACGGGGAAAGAAATGTGCTATAAAATAAAGAACACTATAAATCTTTCGCACATACCTGTTGTCTTACTCACTTCTCAGGATTCGGTAGACCAGACAATAGAAGGTTATATGTTCGTTGCAGACGATTATGTAGTGAAACCTTTCAACATGGAAATCCTGAAAACACGATGTATAAGCCTGGTAAAAAACAGGAAACTACTCTACAGGAATATATCTAATGCAGAAA
>DQAM01000280.1 GCA_003523545.1 Dysgonomonas sp. | reverse complement strand
GATGACAAGAAGTCACCCGGCAATTTCATTAAATAATTGACTTCATCTTCTGGACGAGACCAGTTTTCAGTTGAGAACGCATAGAGTGTTAAATACTTAACACCGATTTGACTGGCATGCCGAGTAATTTTTTTGACTGTCTGCATTCCTTCAAAATGACCTTTGACACGCGGCATTCTGCGTTGTTTTGCCCATCGTCCATTACCATCCATGATGATGGCAATATGCCCCGGCAATTTATTCTTATCTATTTTATCTTTCAATGACATTTATTCTCTCTTATTAATACAGGCTGTTTATGCACGACTTTTTTCGTTGTCCGAAATCCCATGTAACAGAAAACATGGTAAGAATATACCAGTCCTTATTTTTAAAAAAGCTGCTTTCGATACGGTAGGGATCTTCAAGATCAAAACCATCTGAACTTTTTGCCACATCGAACGAATCTCCAAACAATTTGCGGAATGAGCATTCGAATCCGAGATTCAGCCGTTCTTTCAATTTATATTTGAGACCTATCCCAAGCGGAAGATTCATTCCGAAAAAACTCTTATTGCCCGTCCCATAGGTCATCCCCAATCCGGTAAAGATATAGGGTGAAAATCGTTTTGTGCCTAAATATCCGTATTTGTCGCTGTAGTGAAAAAAGTTGAATTCAACCTGTCCTCCTACTTCTACAAACGTGCGGCTGAAAGATGCTTCCTGTGCATTCGGGAATACATTTCCCGACTTACGGGTATCACCAGATACACCACCCACCAAAAGGTTTGCCTTATATGCCCACCTGAAATTACGGTTATACCTGAATATAGCTCCACCCGCTATATGAGGACTCTGAAAAAGTTTGGACTTATTAGCATCCCCCATATAGAAAGATGTTCCGGCCATAACTCCGATTTCGTATTCGTACTCCTGTCCATAAAAGATATTTACATTTAAGATGATGCCAAATATCATTAAAAAGACTAATCTATATTTATTATGATATCCGTACCGCTTCATCCATGTAATTTTATTCTTCAAGAAAAAAGAGCTACAAAATGACTCTAGATTCGTTTACCCGCAATACTGCATCAGGGAATCAATCTATTGAGACGGCCTTTCCAAACGTCGTTCAGATAAGTACCGTTTTCTGATATTCCTCCGAATATCCATATATTGTTTTCCGTATCTACAATTAATGATTGTCCGCTTCTTACAGTCATATCCGGATCGAGCATCTGTTTGTTAGGTGCAGCAAACCAGATATCACCCCATGTCTTGGATATGTAGAACTTATTCTGAGCCAAGACATATATCTGCTCATCGTAGAAGAAATTTGACAAGCCCGGACCTTTATATAAGATATTCCGGATGAAAGAACTGATTTCCAGTCCTCCTTCTGCATTTCTGACAACCCATGTGTCCGAAATTTCTTTTCCGGAATTATCTAAACCTCCTGAAAGAATCAGCATCCTGAAATTTTTATTATCAGAATAACTCGGCAGGGAAGCAACTCCCGTCACAGGAAATCCCGACGGGACTTCATAAGATACAGAAGAGCCGTTGACATTGGTTACAGCTTCTACCGTTGACATATCTTTAGTCTTTCCGAAATAATATTTTCCATCTTCTTCAAATATCACAACCAGGATGTCGTCCGCACGACCTACCCCGGGGACAATTCCAAGTACCGAAACTACATATTTTCCATTAGAAACAGCGGCCCATGTCTTTCCATCCGTTGACTTATAGGATAAGCCGTTTTTGTCTATTGCATAAAATACAGAATTCATTAAGAATAGGCTCTCAGTAAGAATATCCTGATTCAGTCCGGCTACAGACTCCGATGTCCAGTTTATGGAAGTCAGAAATGTGGTATATAAAGATACCCCTCCACCCTGAATAGAATAAGTGTAGAATTTATCGCCCGCCAATAACGTCTTTGACTGACCGGCAGCAGGTAAAGACGGCATTTGAGCCCAAGTAAGAGTATCCGGGTCTATTTTATGTATACGTATATCTATATTGTATACCTTTTGATTCAATCCGTCAGGAGAGCTTACTTTAAACGTAATCGGCTGTTTCGAGAAATCAATGGAATCTGTCTGGTTCCAGATGAATCCGGAAAGAGAATCCGGAATCGTAACCTCGACAGTACCTGCACCGTATGAGGGATTGAAAGAGAGTGTAGGTAATACTTTATTTTTTAAGACAGTACCATAAGGCATAGAATCAGGATTATATATACGCTCTCTAACCTGATCGATAGCAAATTTGGTTTTATTGACTATTTCAAACCTCTCTTTATCTCTTACTTTAGCTATCGAATCTCCGGTCTGATCGGGCGAGCCTGCAATTGAAAATGAATATATCTGCGGATCTTTGTTCGTATTCTCGTAATTGTAAGAATTGCTGCCGCTATCGCATGACATAAAAGACAAAGACAAAAGGAAGCCACAGATCAGATAAGTTATATATTTCAATTTCATCGTTATTTTATACGGTTTTTTTACAGTATCAATGTGCAAAAATAGAAAGATTTTCCACTTTAAATCGAATAAAACTAATATTTATAATATTTTATAATTCTCAACATTCTCTAATCGTAACGTTTGTGAAAACATTATTCTTTCATTTTTTATAACATTTCCTGTGATTAGGGGAGCCTTCACTCCTTCTACAAATCTTGTATCAGATATTTCTATCAATGCTTCATCCCAGCAATTCGATTCGATAAAACTTTTAAGAAGCATCGCTCCGCCTTCAACTAAAACAGAATTTATCTTCCTTTTATTCAATTCTTTTAACATAGAAGGTATCAGACTGTCATCAAAGGCCAACGGTATATAAGTTATGTTATCTACTTGTAGGCCGGATTGCACTTTTTCCGAGAATACGATAGTCTTTACTTTATTATTAAATAGATCGTAGTTTTCGGGGATACGCCTGTTTCTGTCTAGTACTACTCTCACCGGATTTTGGCCATACCATAATCGTGTAGTGAGAGACGGGTTATCTTTAAGAGCTGTATTTGTACCTATCATTATAGCACCGACCTGGGAACGCAACTGGTGAACCAGTAATTTAGTCAACTCATTAGAAATCGGCGTCGGTTCTACAGGATCACCTTCTCTTCTTTTCTTATCGATAAATCCATCTGAAGTTTGTGCCCATTTCAAATAAATGTAAGGCCGACCTTTAGTCTGCGCCGTAAAAAACTCTTTATTTAGTCTGCCGTAGTGTAGGGAAAGAGTGTGAAT
>DQAM01000279.1 GCA_003523545.1 Dysgonomonas sp. | reverse complement strand
AAAGAGCACAGAGGCGGATCATCCGCTATAGATTTCGACGGTGACGCAATTGATGAGTTTATTGTGCCTCATTTAAGCGTTAATGAGCACTGGAAACAAATAGGTTTCTATGTGTATGGACCAACAATACAAGGTGTATGTGGATATAACCTACAGCGTAGTAGTGAGATGGTAGTTTATACTACTGGAGATATCAACCGGGATGGTAAAGGAGATATTGTTTTTATAGAGAAAGGACATAATAACAATAACTACCCCGGAGAAATAATTGCACACGATTCAGGTAAAAATCTGCTTCGTGCTTCATTAAATTTAAACTTGCCTTCGAAACCTCAGAAAATGTTTCTTTCAGATTATGACGGTGATGGGTTGCAGGATTTGATGATAGTGTACGAACAAGGATATAGTATCTTTTGGAATCAAGGGAATGGTATTACCTCATCCACGTTTACCGACAGTAAGAAAACAACAGGAACAAATATCAAATCTAATAGTTGGACAATGATGCGCTCTGGAGATTTTAACGGTGATGGTTTAGCTGATTTTGTGATTAATGATACAAATAGCCGTTCCTGGTATATTGCTATCAATCAAGGTAACGGAACATTTGTTAAGACAGAAGGAGCTGACATTTATGCTTATGATCAAAGCTCGACAGGGAAAGATGATGACAAGTTCGAATGTTTTGTTCAAGATTTCGATAATGACGGCAAGGACGACCTAATCATTGTTAAGACTATGTATAATAATGCTCTAGAAAGCCATGCTTATACATATTGGATGCGCTCGACAGGCACTAAATTTATAAAAGTTTCTGAAGCGACATCTAATAGGCTGGATGATGGCTTGGCTTACCGATATATTACTGGGGACTTCAATGGAGATGGTATACCCGATCTTATGAACTATGGCCATAACTGTTATAATAGTACTAAGGCAGACGTTGATCCGACATGGAGATTATATACCTGGGGTTCTGTGGATGGAAAGTCCACTGCCGCAATTGGCAAAATATATGAAATTAAAGAAGGTGCAGGAAACACAATAAAAATTAACTATGCTTCCATGGCCAACAACCCTTTTTATACCAAAGGTAGCGGAAGTACCTATCCTGTTGTCGATCTTACGATTCCCTTACATAGTGTTTTATCCGTATTGACGGATAATGGTGCTGCGGACACTGAATCAACAACATACCAGTATAAAGGATTGAAGGCGCATATAACTGGAAAAGGCTTATTGGGAATGTCTTCTAAAACTTCTAATATTATAACCCAAGGTATAGTATCCGAATCGGGAATCAAATCATGGAATACAACTTTTTATATCCCTTCTGCGACATATTCGAAAACGACAGTGGAGGGAAAAACCGGGGAAACGAATGTCGCACTGACTATCGTTGACAAAGGCAATAAAAAGTACTTTGCATATCCTTCGACTAAAACTGAAAAAGACCTTGATGGAAACATTGTTACAACAACTTATGCATATAATACTACCTATGGTTATATAGAAGAAGAAAAGACCAGTTTCGGAGATGAAATGTATAAAACTGTGCAATATCAAAATTATATAAAAGCCGGAAATACTTATAAACCGCAATTGGTAACTAAAACACAAAAACATTCTGATGATGATGCAGTTTATAATAATGAAACTGCTATTATCTATGATGTATCGAAAGGCTACCAGAAGCAGGTTGTCAAAAATCAGGGAACAGACATGAAATTGACAACCGATTATACCTATGATGCATTTGGAAATGTTTTAACCATAAAAGAAACCGGTTCGGGTATTACTCCCGTAACTAAATATAACGAATATGATACCTACGGACGGTCCGTTGCTAAAACCTATACATCTCCAGCAACTACAGTATATACATTCGAACACGATATATGGGCTAATCTGATAACGGAAAAAGATGAATCTGTCGCATCGAATATTCTGACTACGACATACACTCATGATAGTTGGGGTAATCTCTATTTCACAACTTTCCCAGATGGAAGGAAATCAACAGTAACTAAGGGTTGGAATAAAGAACAATCTAAACGCTACTATATCCTCACCCAAGGTACCGGAGAACCTTGGGTAAAAACCTGGTATGATGCTAAAGGACGCGAAGTATTGAACGAGTCTATCGGAGAAAAGAGTCAAAAGCTCAAAACATCAACTGTCTATGATAACAAAGGGCTTATATTCTCGAAAACAACCCAGACAGGTAATCTGACCTCTTCCGAGAGTTATACTTATGACGAAAGAGGAAGATTAACCTCATCAAACAACAGTGCAGGACAAAGCAGTACCTATTCATATGAAAACCGTAAAGCTACAACGGTAATCAATGGAAAAACCTATACTAAAACATTTGACGAATGGGGCAATACGAAAGTCTCAAAAGATCCACTTTCATCAGTGACTTATACTTATAATTCTTTAGGTAAGCCGCAAAAGATTGTGGCAGGTGGTGCAACTTATTCTATGACATATGATGCGGTAGGAAACCAAATTGAATTGACCGATCCTAATGCCGGAACACTGACTTATTCATACGATGCAGCCGGAAGATTGATAAAACAAGTGGATGGCAAAGGTAAAATAACTATTAAAAATTATGACGCATTGGGACGTTTGGAAACATCCAGCATTGACGGTATCGAAACAACATATACTTATGGTACATCGGGTAACGACTATTTACTGCTGACAAAACAACAGACCGGAAATAATTTTATGTCTTATTCGCACGATAAATATGGTAGGGTTATATCGGAAAACAGGCAGATAGAAGGAGAGAGTCTTCTTAAATTTTCTTATGAATACAATACGAAAGGAGAAATAAGCCGCCTCGTTTATCCGGGTAACATACAGGTTGATAATGAATATGATGCTTATGGCAATTTGATTAAGGTAAAACTTGGCACTAATCAAATCTGGGAACTGACAGGCTCCACAGGAACAGTAAGGACAGGCTTGCTCGGCGGCACTCTTACATCGACCAATACCTATAACGCAAATGGTTTGCTTACAAACATCAAAACAGTAAAAGGAAGTTCGGTACTGCATAATATGGATTTTGTATTTGACGGACCAACAGGAAACCTCCAATCACGTACAGGTATGATTCCACAGGCTGAAACATTCGAATACGACGTTTTAGACAGGTTGACCCATGTAAAGGATGGTGCTGCTGATATAATGCAGATGACTTATAGGAACAATGGAAACATAAATACCAAAACCGGGATCGGTATATATGGCTATGATTATGACACCCGTCCTCATGCTGTGGCTTACGTAGAAAATACAGACCAATTAATACCCGAGTCGGATCTGTTAATCACTTATACGGGTTTTAACAAGGCCTCCGGCATAACAGAAACAAACGGAACAGATAATTATTTTCTCAACTTTATCTATGGCCCTGACCAGCAAAGGTGGAAAACAGAATTGAAAAAGAATGATGTTTCTCAAAAAACAATAGTCTTTGCAGGTAATTATGAAATTATTACAGAAAACGGAGAGAAAAAAGAACTATATTATATCAATAGTTCGGACGGAACAGCCGCTATTTATGTAAAGCAAGCCGGACAAACAGATAAAATTTATTATCCTCATTTCGACCATTTGGGTAGCGTTGTGAAAATAACCGATAATAATGGTACAGAAGTGTTTAAAGCATCTTACGATGCTTGGGGTGACAGGACTGTAACGAATAATGCGTTTGCTTATCACCGAGGTTATACTGGGCATGAACATCTGGATGAGTTCCGCCTGATCGATATGAATGGTCGTATGTACGATCCTATACTCGGCCGCTTTCTTTCCGCCGATCCTTTTGTTCAACTTCCTGATCTCAGCCAAAACTTCAATAGGTATTCATACGTACTGAACAATCCTTTGAGATATACCGACCCTAGCGGCGAATGGTTCGGTATCGACGATTTACTTATTGCAGCTACATCATTTGTCTTTAATTATGCCGCCCATGGCCTTAGTACGGGAAACTGGGGATGGAAAGCTGTCGGAGCAGGTGCAACAGGCGCTGTATCGGGCTGGCTCGGTTATAATACCGGAGGCTTAGCCACAGGACAGATAACAGGTGCTACCTGGGGTGCTGTTGGAGGTATGGCTGCTAATACTGCACTTGGCAAGTTTATGCCGTCGATGCCTATCCCTATCAATAAGCATTTTGCTCTGTCTGTATCTCCGGGTTTAGGTTGGGGTACGAGCGGATTGACAGGAGGCTTAAACTATGGAGCAACTTATTCAAATGGCGATTTCAGCATCGGGGCAGGTTTCGGTATCGGTGTCAGTGGCGTCAACGGCCATCATTGGGGATGGAATGGTGCTATGACTATTGACGGCTGGGGTGCCGGTTACGGAAGAACTTATTATTCAGCTTCCACTATCTCCGGGCAGGAGTATGGAAAACAGATTGTCGGTTCAGTTACCGGTTATTTCAATCATAATTCTTTTGTTTTTTCTAATGACGTACTTGGAGATGGACAAGATCGCTGGCGGACGAATGCTGTGGAACTCAATATAGGAAGGTATTCGATAGGGACTTATCTCTACACAAATTGGGGAAAATCTAAAAGCCCTGAGGTTGATGGAAATCAAACATATGATGGTTCGGCTAAATGGTTAGGAAAGAATAAAAATGGTGCATGGAATAATGGGCGTGCGCATTTTGCTCCTGCATGGGTAGGATATAAAAACAAAAAAGGTCAGACCACCCGTGTAGGGTTTAGCCATCCAATGGTGCAAAATCTTACCCAAAATTTTATACATAAATTTGTGACACCTACACCTTATTTTTTGAATTATGATAATTTTAGACAAGGTGGCTATTTCTATTCCGGATATTATAATCCTCATTCTTTATGGGAAAGATAATCTCTAAATAAACCAATTATAAACGAAGTATGTTTTTATTGCATACTTCGTTTTATTTTCTAACTTAGATAAAAAAAAACAGAGTTATGAAAAAACTATTTATATTTTTGCTACTTATATGTTGTTGCTTTTCCTGCGCCTCACAAAAAAAAGAAGTGATTGCGAAATCAACCATTAAGTTGGAAGGAAGAAATACGAATATCAGAGATTTACTGGATATTGACGGAGTATTTGGTTCTTCTACTGTATTTTTTGATGATGGCTCATTGGCAAATACTTTCTTAAAAGAAGAAAATAGAAAAAAAAATAGAAAATTTATCTGAAACCGTGAATTATTGGAAAGAAGGAGGAAAAATACGTTGGGGAAATCTTTGGGGAGTGTACACTATCCAAAATGACACCATTATTGCACATTTCTATACCCAGCCAGGTTTTCTTGTTCCAATAGATATGAAAGAAAGAAAATACAAGGTTATAAACCGAAAGACGATACAATTATTTTATTCCTATGGTCTGCTTCTTACAGAATCAGACAAAGCATATCTAGCCAACCAAAAAATTAGTCCATGGGTTGATGTGGACAAAAACACATTACATTTTACACCAGCCGATTCGATACCTCCTTCAGACAA
>DQAM01000284.1 GCA_003523545.1 Dysgonomonas sp. | reverse complement strand
TCGTCGTAACCACAAAAAGTGCGCGTTTGGGGGAAAATAGAATTGATGCGAGCGTTAAAATTGGTATTACCGAATTGAGTAGAGGTAAATTTGAAATGATGAATTCGAAAGAATTATATGAATATACCGACATGATGTTTAAAAATACTGGTATGGAGCCCTATCCTTGGTTTACACCGGCACTAATGGATAATGATACAGATTGGTTCGATCTGGCTACGCAGACAGGAATAACTACAAACTATAATATTGCATACAGGACAGGGACAGATAAGATACGTTCCTATGTAGCCGTTGATTATTATAAAGAAGAAGGTGCGGTAAAGGGATACAATTATGAGAGGTTTACCTTAAGAAATAATATGACCTATAAATTTAATAACAGGTTGAATATCAATATGTCTATAGCAGGTAATTATTCTAATACCAGTGACCGGCAGAGAAGCCTGTATGCGGCTGGAACATACCTTCCATGGGATACCCCTTATAATTCATTAGGGGAAGTAAAGACAGGAAAAGAAGGACAAGATATAACAACCGGCAAGCCGATGTCTGATTACTGGTTTGGTCGTGATGGAAATAACTATCTGCATGATAATTTATTAAATTGGTCTAATAGTAAGGGTTTCGGGGTAGATCTTGCTCTTGGTTTTGATTATACAATCATTGACGGACTTGTATTTGAGTCTAAAAATAACTTCGGATATTCCAATAGCTCAGGTAAAAGTTATGTCGATCCAAAGTCTATTGGAGGAACTACAGATGGGGGATCGATTTATAACAGCAATAGTTATACAAGAAACAGATATACTAACCAGTTGTTAAGATACACTAAGAATTTTGACGGGGTGCATGATGTAAGTGCATTCCTGGGGCACGAATATTCAGATCAATGGTATAGGACAAACGCCTTGACTGGTAAGGGAATTCCCCAGGGCGGTTCAGTGCCGGGTACCGCTTCCGAGCCGAAGTCAATATCAGGAGATGAGTATTTCAATAATAAAACAGAAGGTTACTACTTCAATTTGAATTATACATACGATAATAAATATTTCGGCCAGGTTTCTTTTAGGAGGGACGGCTCTTCCAAATTTGGCAAAGACAAACGGTATGGTAATTTCTGGACAGTTGGAGGCGGCTGGAATTTGCACAACGATATATTCGCAAATAACGATATTGTAAATATGCTTCGCCTTCGTGCCAGTTATGGAGTTACTGGCAACACTCCTGGAGGAACTTTTTACAGCCTGTATTTGTATGACCTGAATAGGGAATACGATCTGAGACCGGGTGCTTTCCCAAAACAAATGGGAAATCCGGAAATGTCATGGGAAACAGCAAAGAGTACAAATGTAGGGCTTGATATGCGTTTCATCGACAGGATCGGACTGAATGTAGATTACTATATTAAAAATGTTTCAGGATTACTATATTCAAGGGTCTTATCTACACTCAGCGGTTATACGAATGTATGGTTGAACGAAGGACGTCTGCAGAATACTGGTATTGAAGTAACGCTTAGTCCTGAGATTATAAGAAATAGAGACTGGAACTGGACTATAGATTTCAATATCGCATATAATAAAAATGAAATCAAGAGTCTTGCTGATGGAAAAGAACTTGAAATCTCCGGGAACCAAATCCGGGAAGTTGGTTATGCTCTAGGAACTTACTATATGAGAGAATGGGGCGGGGTAGATGTCATGACAGGAAATCCTACCTGGGTAAAAGTGGATGAAGATGGAAACAGAACCTATGTTTTGAAAGAGTCCGACACAGAAGCACGCAACCTTGATAAGACAAGGTATCCGGATCTTACAGGAGGAATCCAGACACGATTAAGTTATAAGGATTTTACTCTTTCGGCAACATTTGCTTATGCAGCAGGTTTTTATATCTATCATTCTGGACGGTCAACCTATGATAACGATGGTGCAGAACCGCAATATAATAGTATGAAATTAAAGGATGGCTGGAGTCGCTGGGAGAAGCCCGGAGACCATGCTACCCATCCTCGTCCGTTGATCGGCGGTAACGAAGCTGCGCATGGAGAATCAAGCCGATTGCTAGAAAGGGGTGACTTCTTTAAAATGAAAACGCTGGGCTTGTCGTATAATGTACCCAAAAAAGTATTGGGAAGTTTCGGTTTACAATCGGCGCAGATTGGATTTAGTGCGGATAATATATTTACTCTAACAGAATTTTCCGGGATAGATCCGGAAGTAGCTGCTACAGGTAATGCCTATGATGCACAGAGGTATCCGCTGCCTAGAAAATATATGTTTACACTTTCCCTTGGGTTCTAATTATTTAAAGAAAAGAAATGATGAAAAAAATAAAATTTATAGCATTATTAATAACAACATTGGCCGTATTTGCCAGTTGTGATCTGGATACATCTCCCAGTCTGCAGTTGGATGGTGAAAATCTGACAGATGGAGATGTGGAGTCATTGACCCTGGGTTCTTTAGCATTTATGAAAGAGGATAACGGAGTCATGCGTGCATTCCACTATGTCGGAGAATTTGGTGGAGATAATATATCTTTAAGTGGGACAACTTCCGACCCCTTGATGTATA
This sequence comes from Dysgonomonas sp., assembly GCA_003523545.1. GTDB lineage: Bacteria > Bacteroidota > Bacteroidia > Bacteroidales > Dysgonomonadaceae > Dysgonomonas_A. The sequence continues at coordinate 1,796 of DQAM01000284.1, read as the reverse complement.
TCTACAATTACAAGAGAATTAAAACGAGTGTGCGTATTGGTTATTTGTGGAGTTTTGGATATAGGACTATTATTAGCGTGAATGGGACAATCGAAAGAATACAAGAGGGTGAGTCCACTGAGAAGGATTATTTATTAGGCGAGAATCTATATCTGAGGGCCTATCACTATTTCTTGTTGGTCAACGCATTTGGACAGCCTTACGTGAATAACCCTACACAAAATCTTGGAGTACCTATTAAATTAACAACCTCGATGGAAGATTTTCCTGCCAGGTCCACTGTGGCAGAAGTATATGACCAGATTATAAAAGACTTGGAAAAAGCGGTTGAACTTATGACAATCCAGCCCGGATCTATAACTCAGCCTAAAGACAATGCTTATGCAAGCAAAGAAGTAGCGGAAGCATTACTATCGAGAGTTTATTTGTATATGGAAAATTGGCAGAAGGCGGAAGAATATGCAACCAGAGTAATTAACTCAGGCCGTTATAATCTTTTGACAGAAAGTAAATATACCAATTATGCCGTACCTAATCCGAAAGAAAATGAAGAAACAATATTTGCGGTCAGAATCAATAAGGACGATAAAAAATATGCTGCCGGCTATATGCTGGGAAGTATGTATACAAAAATAGATGGTAAAGGATGGGGTGAGATGTATCCTTCTCATCCTTATCTGATGCTGCTGGATCGTTTTCCTCAGGATTTGAGACAGACATATATAGATAAGCAAAAGGCTGAATCGGGCGGGTATTGGTTTATTTATCCTAAAAGCGATAACTCGGGCTATACAACTGTCCCTGTACAAAAGAATGGTAATAACTACACTATTATAAATGCGGGCGATTATGGCTCCCCTGACGTGCAATCTGAAGTATATCGTGGTGGTAACCGGTATTATATTCTGGATTCTTCAAATAACAGGATATATGGCCGTGTTGAAGAACAATGCCAGTTAAGGAATGGATATCCTATGTACTATATGAATAAACTGGCTTTACAAGATAACCTGGGAGACCTTTATTCACCGGTTGTTTCAAGACTGGCAGAAATGTACCTTAACCGGGCAGAAGCCAGATACCATCTTAATAATATAGACGGGGCTTTGGAAGATGTGAATGTGATCAGAACCAGAGCTAAAATACCTACCTGGACTAGATCAGCCAGTCCTTCTGCAGGACAAATAACTATACCTGATGACTATCCAGTTCTTGATGTTATTCTGGATGAGAGACGTATGGAACTGGCTTTTGAAGCTCATCGCAGAATGGATATTTATAGAAACAGAAAAAATCTGGATAGAAATTATCCCGGAGGACATATTACATCAGGTGGGCCGAGAACTCTTACCTATGATTCACCTGAAATAGTAGAGTTTATTCCTGAAGCTGAAATTCAAGCTTATCCTAATCCCGATTTGCTTATACAGAATCCTTAATTTAAATTGAAATTCAATATGAAAAAGTTATCTATATTAATATTAATATCTTTTATCTTCTTTGCCTGCAAGGAAGATGATGTACCTTATCCTCCGACATTAGGAGCCGGTACAGTCACTATAACCAAAGAAGCTCAAACAGTAACAATACCTATTGAGTCCGAAATGGAAATTTCGGATATAATAATGGATGCTTCGGCTGAAGATTGGTGTAGTTTTGAATGGACACAGAATGAAATTGTTGTTAATGTGCAGGCAAATAGGCTGGTACCCAGGCAAGTCGTATTTACAATGGAAGGTCCGATAAGAAAAGGTACAGCAACCTTGAAGCAGGACGGACGGAATATAAATGATTTT
>DQAM01000283.1 GCA_003523545.1 Dysgonomonas sp. | reverse complement strand
GGAAAAAGCCTTAACTCCTGAAACAGTAAGCTTAACTGCCCGACACGTATCCGGTCCCAATCATGAGAATTGAATGAACGGATATCGTTCTGGTCAAAGAATATCTTACCGGAATAATCGTTCCTATACCCATACAGGTAACTGCAAAGCGAACTTTTTCCGGTTCCGGAGTTAGCTTCGACCAAATAATATTTACCCTTCTCAAAAGTTATGTTCTGATGCCATATATGCGACTTCAGCTCTCTCTCATTCTTGAATATCTCCGGAAGCGTATTTTGAAGAACAATACTATTCATCAGAATCCGAATGGAGAACGTATATTAGAAATCATAGAATCGATCTGCTGGCAGATAACAGCGAGACTGTTCTTATCTTTATTCTTAAACTCAAGTTTACCTTCCGCAGAAAGTTCTCCGCTGGTAGTTGCAATCTCATATTTACCCATTTCATTGATAAATCCGGCAAGCATCCTGAAATCACGGCTTTCTTCCACATAGGGTTTGAGGCTTTCCAATTCTCCACCCATATACATCATTTTATTTTTTATCCGGCCGGCATAATAATTATTTAAACCTGTGTTATTAAGATTTTCATATACATAATCCGAATTAGTTACAAAAAATGTATTGCTATTAACACCTATGTAAAATTTCATACCCGACATCTGATATAATATTACAGATGGAGATACCTCTGCATATTTTCCCCCTTCTTGGTCCATCAGTCCTTTGATAAAAGACAATACAGAATCAGCGTCTTTCATTTCAGCAAAAAGCATGATATTAGGGACGGTCTGCGTAATATCTTCATGGAAATAAAAGTCTTCACCCAGTTCGCTCATGTCTATTTTTTTCTCCTCCAGTGAGGTTACGGCAAAAGTGAAATCTCCTTCTACATTTTTGATTAATTGTCCGATCTGCTCGATTGTAACAGGACCGGAAATCTCTTTTTGAAGGAGATCCAGGAAACCCAATTGTGTCAGATATTGGTAAATTCCCTCACCTTTCATGTTAGTAGATATGACAAACAATGGATTTTCACCTACATATTTGAGTTGATCTCCTTTAATATTATTCATTGTACTCAAGACGAGATCTTTAAATTTCTTCTCGGTTTCCGCAGAATCGTAATAATACTCTCCTGCAACCTTTACTTCTCCTTTTTCAAAAGATGTATACATTCCCATAGAAACACCTTTGAATTGCTCTACCATTCCCTGCAAAGGCATCAGCTTCTCCATCGGAACTGCGGAAGTTGAAATCATATTGAACATATTTCCCATTCCGTCCAAGTTATAAAATACTGAGATATCTTTTTTCTTCTGAATAAAACCGGCAAATGATTTTACAGAATTAATGCTTTTATCCTTATCCTGCTTAATTTGGTCGATGGCCTGCTTCTTCAGGTCAATAGACGCCGGATCGTTTCCGGCTCTTCCATAAACAGCAGTCATATCCACCAGAAACAGAAGTTTATTTTTATCCCATGCTACTGTTACCATAGATTCGGGAGAAATAGTATATACATTATCTTCCTTCAGTATATCCTCTTCTTTTATTGGCAGGAATTTCAATAGAGCATTCCTAAATTTTTCAGAATCGTTTACACCCAAAAGAAATCCGTAAGTTTTGTAATTGGTATAGAAATAAAAATCTTTTTTAACGTCTAACCCTATGGAATTGGGATCTTTCAGGAATTCATCCAGCATAGCGACTTTGTCCTGATCTCTCAGAAAAGCCTTATACATGTTGATTCCCTGTTGTACCACAGGATTCTGAAATATATCATATTCAGATTTTTCTATCAATGCTTTATTATCAAAATTGACAATATAAACAGCATCAGCCGGGATTGAGTCACTCAACTCTGTCGATTTGCTACATGAAGTAATAAATAAAGACAGGGATAAAACCGCAAAAAAGATTTTTTGAATATTCATATTCTGTAATTGTTGATTAATTTCGTATAAAGCACAAAGGATGACCCTGAGAACGTGTCATCCTTTGCATATATTTACCTAAAAGAGATAAAACTATATTAGTTTATACCAAGTTTAGCTTTTACCATCTTACCTGCATCGATTGCACTGGTCGAAGTATAAGGAATAACACCCAATTCGAGAATATAGGTAAATCCGTTTTCTGCTCCGACTTCCTGTATCGCTTTCTGCATTTTTTGTTGTAATGGAGTCAATAACTGCTGACGCAGTTCTCCAAACTCTTTTTCACTTGTTTCAACATAAGTCTGATATCTCTGCTGGATATCTGCCAACTGTTTCTGTTGATCTTCCGTAAGATTTTCCGCTGATCCGCTTGGTCCCACCAACTCTGTAATTTTTGCTGTATATTCTGACTCAAGCGCAGTCATATTCTTTTTAACTTCTTCCTGCTTAGTTGCAAGTTTAGATTCTACATCTTTAAGTTCAGGCATCTGAGAAAATATCTCCTGAGTATTAATGTAGGCTAGTTTATCTTGTGCAAACAATCCTAATGGAGCAAGCACCAAGAATAGAATAACAAGTTTTTTCAACATAAGAATAATATTAATTGTTTTATTGATTTATCGTTTTTTATTGCTATCGGACGCAAATGTAATAATTTATTTTGAATAACCTAGTTTTGCAAGTACTTCGTTACTTATATCAATCCGTGGTGACGCGAAAATAACACTGCTTGCCGACGCCCTGTCAAGCACAAGCTGATAACCTTTGGCATCGGATATTTCTTTAATAGCATTATAAATATCGTCTTGGATAGGCTTTATTAAAGCTTCGCGCCTTTTAAACAGTTCGCCTTCGGGACCAAAATAATTACGTTTCAGTTCCTGTACTGATTTTTCTTTTTCTACAATTTCATTTTCCCTTTTTGTTTTTTGTTCTGCCGAAAGGAAAACAAGCTCCGACTGATAGGTCTTATACATATTCTGTATTTCCTGCTGAGCTACTTCCACTTCTTTCTGCCATCTTTGAGAAACGGCTTCAAGCTGTTGATTGGCAGTTTCGTAGCTGCTTATGTTTTTTAATATATATTCCATATCAATCAGTGCAAATTTCTGGGCATAGCCACTTACCGCAAATGCGGCAAATAAACCAAATAATAAAAATAACTTCTTCATAATTCAAACGTGTTTAATATTTCTACTCTAAATAGACTCTTTTTCTTTCAATTAGTTTGATTCTACGAGCTTAAATATTGTTAATGCATTTATTTCTTAGAATTCCTGACCGATCACAAAGTGGAACTGGCTTCCGCTGTATTGACGGCTTCCCCTGACTGGATCAAACCCGTAGGCCCAATCTATCCCGATAAGACCGATCATCGGCAGCATGATACGTGCTCCTACACCGGCCGAACGTTTCAGGTCGAAAGGATTGAAATCTTTGATGTCGTCCCAGGCATTACCTGCTTCTAGGAATGATAAAATATAGATTGTCGATGAAGGTTCAAGGATCAGAGGATATCTTAATTCGAATGCCAGACGTGTATAGGCACTCGAATAATATCCGATAGAACCGTTTTCGTAACCACGCAGTCCGATTGTTTCGGTAGCATATCCCGAAGAGTATCCCGACATACCGTCACCTCCCATATAGAATGTTTCGAAAGGTGATTTTTTATGTTTGTTGTAATAACCTACCAAACCATATTCTGCGCGTGTCATCAACACAGGTGTTTTCTGAATACTCGGCATCAAAGGAATAAATACTTTCGATTTGAATTTCCATTTGTGGAACTCCACCCATCTGTATCTTTCTCCCGAATCGCTTCCGTCATCTGCTTTCGCCAATGCTTCGTAATCTTTTCCATCGATCAGTGAATATGGAGGTGTAGCCTGTACACTTAATGAGAATTGTGAACCCCTGCGTGTATAGATAGGGTTATCTATGTCGTTGCGTGATAGTGTCAGAGAAAGACTCACATTATTACTATTCCCGTTCGGTATAAGGAAGTAATTC
>DQAM01000282.1:1226-7971 GCA_003523545.1 Dysgonomonas sp. | reverse complement strand
AATATTCCATTTTTTGCCATTCTAACTGATGGTCAGTTGGAACAGGTCCATACGCTTGAGGCGGTTCCACATTGTTTTGACAGGAAAAAAAACTGCCGGCAAAAAGCAGACTCAAAGAAAATAATGCCGGCCTGAAAAAAGGTGTTAGTTTCATTTGAAACGGATTTAGGGTTATTATTAGAGGGTTATATTATTTCTGAACGATATTTTAATTAAATAAAATTACCATATCAATTCGTTTTCTGAGACTATCATATCCATCTTTACGTCATATTCGTCGGAAGGAATACTGTCCAACAATTGAAAATCGAAACAAACTCCGATCTTTAGAGCTTTTGTTTTTTTTAGGAAGCGGTCATAATAACCTTTACCTCTGCCAAGCCTGTTGCCTTTACGGTCGAATGCCATTCCGGGAACGATTATCATGTCTAACTGTCCATACTCTCTAAACTCCTCACCGACCGGTTCGAAAATCCCGATAGGGGATTTGCAGTATTCTGTATCCTCTTCTATCTTACAAAGATGTATCTCTTCTTCTTTGGTTACCGGAAAATAAAATTCCTTTTCATTTCTCCATTTTTCCACGAACGCACGAGTCTGAACCTCTCCGGGAATTGCATTATAAATACATATTTTTTTTGTTTCGGCAAATTTCCCGATAATTTCGAATACCGAGAATACTTCCTCTGACATAATCAGTAGTTCATCGTCGGAATATTTCTTCTTCTCTTTTGCGATTTCGCTCCTTAATTTATTTTTAATTGAGGTAATATCCGTCTTCAATATATTTGTTTTTAGATTTAAAGGATTTTATCGAATCTCATTCAGGCATAGTAAGAATCATCTATCAGATATTCCCGAAAGATACCCTTCAGATTCCTATCGTATGACACAGTATTGTTCGATTGCAAAGATGACGTATATCCTTCTGCCCTTATAATATCTGGGTAAGCTTTATTCTGTTGTAAAAGTTCAATCGCTTTTTTGAGTACAATATCATCCTCGAGAATTACCGGAAAAAATCCGTCATCATCAAATATATTCCGTATTATCTGGGCTTTCAATTGTGTCATTATCAATTTAGCCGATTCATTTACCAAATGCGGACGGTAACGCACTCCTTTGCTATTGGCCAGATTAACGAGATTAGCTACCAAAGGCTGGCGTGAAAGGTAATTGTCCAATTCCTGCCAGGTTTTGAATTCTTCCAGCTTTTCCCTGTTTTGGTCTGTATAGGAGAAAGCCGCTTCATATATCAGGCCTTCGTTTGCTACAGTGATATAGTAGGAGTTCACACCTGTTGTGTCCCGCGGGATAAATATATCCGGCATTATACCACCGTTTCCGTAAACGGGACGTCCTCCGGCAGTATGGTATATATGCTCATGATCTTGCTTTATACTATCCTGCGAATAGAACTCTCCGCGAAGGAATCTGTTCACCAGATCTTTATTGTAATCACCAGATTTTCCTAATTCATACGGCTTCTGAATACTTCGTCCCGAAGGTGTATAATAACGTGCAATTGTTAATCGCAAGGCAGAACCGTCCCTGAATTTTTGCTGGTTCTGAACCAATCCTTTCCCAAACGAGCGCCGTCCGATAACTAAACCCCTGTCATGATCCTGTATGGCTCCTGCGAAGATTTCACTGGCCGAAGCACTCCCTTCGTCGATCAGGACAATCAACTGGTCTTTTTTCAGTGAACCGCTGCCGTTGGCAAGGGCATTTTCGCGTGGGAATGCACGCCCCTCTGTGTATACGATAAGTTGGCCCCGTTCGAGAAACTCGTTTATCATATCTATTGCCGCGTTCATATATCCGCCTGTATTTTGTCTGAGATCGAGTATAAAAGAAGTATCACCCTGGCTCTTCAGTTTAGATATAGCGGCAATAAACTCCTGATAAGTAGTACTTCCGAATTTATTGATTTTTATATACCCTATCTTTTCGGCAGGTGAATAAGAAACATCTACCGTATTAACGGGTATATCACCTCTTTGTACCAATATATCTACTATGTCGGGACTGTTGAATCTTTTAATTCCTAATTTAACATCTGTACCTTTCTGACCGCGTAATCCGCGCATAACTTTATCGTTAGTCATACTTTTTCCGGTATAAACCGAATCATTAACATAAACAATGCGGTCGCCCGGTCGTATACCCGCTGCCTGTGAAGGCCCTCCGGGAATAACATTGACCACCATAACCGTGTCGTTTCTCAATACAAATTGCACACCTATACCTCCAAAGTGTCCTTCGAGGTCATCACCTGTCAATGCCATATCTTCGGCCGATATGTATGTAGAGTGGGGGTCGAGTTCGGATACGAAAGTAGGTATCGTCCTTTCTATCAATTCCTGTGTATTGACCGAATCCACATAAGTATCGTTTACAAACTGGATTACAGCATCCAGCTTATTACCGCCCCTAAATACATTGGTTTGGATAACGGGATTGAATATCGAAAACATGTTGCCGATTACTATCCCTGCCACTACACCCAGTGCAATCCATAAGGGTAACCAAACGAAATATCTTTTTGTATGAGGTTTCATCAAAATATATAAGTTTTATTTAAACTAGTATTGTTTGTCTATTCATTGTCCAGTTTTACAAAAACCACTTCTATACCGGCTCTTTCCAACAACTCGCAGCCATCCATATTGTGATACCTGTCACAACAAACTACACGCTTTATGCCTGCTTGTATGATCAGTTTCGAACATTCTATACAAGGAGAAGTGGTGACGTACATGGTTGCACCCATGCTGCTGTTGTGTGAGCGTGCAACTTTTGTGATAGCATTGGCTTCGGCATGTAAAACGTAAGGTTTGGTAATATTGTTTTCATCTTCACATATATTTTCAAAACCAGCCGGAGTGCCGTTGTAACCGTCGGAAATAATCATTTTGTCTTTTACCAGCAACGCTCCTACTTTACGTCTTACACAATAAGAATTTTCGGCCCATATTCTGGCCATCCGCAGGTAACGATTGTCAAGTAAAAACTGCTTTTCAATATCCATAATAGTAATTATTCCTGTATTTTAGCGGTAATACAAAAGTACATAATTATATTTTATGTAAAAAAAGAAATCGGAACGATATTCGCCTTATTTAGAGTAAGGCTGCATCATTTTAAGGAAATTTACAATCCGTATAGTTATAGTTAGTTTTTCCATTCATAACATCCTATATCCGGCGCTTCGTCGCTGCGGCGGGAAGTTCCCCGTATATCTTCGGGCAATTCGGCGGCATATTGACGTGAAGCCTTATTACGTGCAGGAGAGTTTTCATTCAGGTCGAAGTCGTAGTAAAAATAACCGCCCGGATTATTCTGGGTGTCATTACTAGAAAATATATACTTGAATGACGGATTTTCGTTCCATACGGTATTGACAAACCTGCCATCGTCGGAACCCGATATATTCAATAAGCTATTCAGGAAGTAATAGTTGAAGACTTGGCCGCCGGAAGAATTTAAATAAATATCCTGGCTATTCCGGTTTAATCCCGATATGATGCTGCTTATAAAATTGCAAGTTCCTACAGCAAATGTATATTCTTTATTGCTGGCAAGGTCATATCCTTTATTAACTACCGAAACTGTGCCTTTTCGGGATGTTCCGTTATAAATCATGTAGTTTGCTATTGTGCAATGCAGGAAATTGTAGCTGCCGCCAACCAGATTAACCGTATATTCGCCCGAATTAGCGAATAAGCAGTTCTGGGCATCTATTTTTGAGTTAATACAGTGTAATACGCCTTTTGTCGTATTTTGTATGATCGTGTTGACAAATGATGCTTTTACCTGCGATGTGTCTGACGGCTCTGCATATACACCGTATACACCGTTGCGTATCCTGACATTCTCGAACCGGTTGCCGTAACTATCCGGTGCAATCCTGATTCCGTACCATTGTCCCGGTATACGGTCGTAGGGTAGGCGGGGACTTTCGAAAAGGTTATCCATGCGGTCGCCCCTGAAAATGACAGGTTCGTCGATAGTTCCTTGTGCATTGATTCTTCCTTGTATATCCAGAACTGCATTATTGTGGAAATACATCCTGACATTTTTTTCAATATTTAAAACTGCGTCTTTTTCAATACGCAGATAATCATATATCAGAAATGGTTTTTCACCTGTCAGAGTAGTCTCCTGCGTGATTGATTCCGATTTCCATATTATTGCATCCTGCCCTATGGCTTCAAGGGTTACGTATTGGGTTACTCCGTTAAACCGGAAGCGGATGGAGTCCGAAATTAATAAGGGATTATTTTGATTAAGGGGATTTATGGTTACTTCGACAAATATATACAAGCTGTCTTCGCCTAGTATATCTACATTGTTTATCGTATTGCCGCTTTCCCCGTCTACATTCATGCGGAATCCTGTTTCTTCAGGTTTCATCAGTTCAATGGAACTTATGGTTAAAGCATCTCTGTTTTTGTTATAGACTTTTAAACGCTTTGTAGCTGTTCCGATTGTTGTGAAAACAGTATCGAAACGTACGGTATCGTTCGAGAAAGTAAGCCTCATGTCGCTGCTCGTCGAGAAATTATCATCGTCATCGCAAGCATACAATATGGACGCTGATATAAGAAGGGCAATAAAATAACCTATAAATTTCATTCTATAATGATTTTATTTACAGACTGCACATACCATCTGCCGAACAAGCTCTTCCTTTGGTGCGGCTGCCTTTTTCATCAGCAGAAGCTATCCCGTTTTGTTTCCAGTCGTTGTATGATTTATCCAAGGCTTTTACATATTCTTCGATTGTGAGCGAACCTTGTATAATGTCTTTATTGTTGAGTAAATAAAAAGGGATGTATTGCAAGTCCAGTTTTTCTTCGCTATAAATAATATCTTCTTTGATATCATTTTTGAAAGTGTCCCCGTCGAGCATATTTGCAATCTCATTTTCCGATAAACCGATACCTTTTCCTAAATCGATAAGTACCGTTCTGTCGCTAATGTTTTTGCCATCCGTAAAATAGGCTTTAAACAGAGCTTCTTCTGCCTCGTCCGCCAATTGGTAAACATTAGCCAGTTTGACGAGCCTGAGAGCATCGTTGGTATTAGTTACCACAAGCTTATCGAAATTGTATTGTAATCCGACACTTGCAGCTAAAGAAACCAGTCCCTGCATATTTTTTTTCTGCTCCTCTTCCGTAATGCTGAATTGCTCTGCCATGAATTGGTAAATATTCTTATCGAGGGCTTTGCGGGGCAGGTCGGGATTTAGCTCATAGCTATGCCATTCTAACTCTATTTCATCCTGATGCCCGAATTGCTGCAATGCACTTTCCAGTTGCCTTTTTCCGATATAGCAATAAGGACATGCTATATCCGACCATATTTTTATTAACATTTTATCCATGATTTCTCTTTTTATCTGTACAAATATAGTGAAAACCGAAAGCAGAGCCAAGTTTATTTGAGCTATGCAGAAGCACATCCTATATTATGCAAATATAAAACAAAAAGAGCTGAAACCAAGTTCAGCTCTTTTCGGTTATGCCGTATAATGATTATTTATTCAGCACTTTTTTCTTCTGCAGCCGGAGCTTCTGTTTCAGGAGCAGCAGCATCTTCCACAGGCTCTTGAGCTGTATCGTCTGCTTCGGCAGCTTCTTCGGCTTCAGCAACATTTGCTTCAGCTCTCTTTTTCGCTACTTCTTCGGCTTTAGCCTTGTTAACAGCTTTTTCTGCTTCCAGACGAGCTTTTGCTTCAGCTCTTTCTTTTTCTGCATTTTTGTTCTTAAGAACGTCGACAGCATTTTCTTTTGAAGATTTCCAGGCATCGAATCTGTTCTTAGCCTCTTCTTCTGAGAAAGCGCCTTTCTTCACACCACCCAACAGGTGTTTCATCATCAGAACACCTTCATCCGAAAGGATGTTGCGGACAGTATCGGTAGGTTGTGCACCTACTTGCAACCAGTACAAAGCTCTGTCAAAGTTCAACGTAATTGTAGCAGGATTAGTGTTCGGGTTGTATGAACCAACCTTTTCAATAAACTTACCATCACGTGGAGCTCTGCTATCTGCAATAATGATTTGATAGAAAGGATAATCTTTACGTCCTCTTCTTTGTAAACGGATCTTTGTAGCCATTAGTTAATTTTTAATTAATACATAATTATTTATTAGCGCGTGCAAAGATAGGTAAAAATTTTTTAGGTTGTTGCCGTTTCTATATTTATTTTTTCGACCGGGAAATTAAAGAATCGGAATATTTGACTTTATGCCGAGTAAAGTTTTACCTCCCGGGATATGATAACCAAATAACCCGTGAAGTGAATAATCGTTAAAAAACAAATTTTAATATAACTTTTTCATTTTCTGAACAATCTGGTTTAATTTAAGTTAATATTATTGTAATTGTATCCATAAATTAATCGGAATATGAAAAAAATGTTGGGTTATCTTGTCTTCTGCAATACCCTTTTTTTTCTTGCTTGCGACATGATAGAATACCATCCTTACGACGGGCGCATCAGTGGAAGCAAAAACATTAACAGGCAGAATATACAGCGTATCGAGACCGCTTGCGAAGGTAAAAAAACTATACGTTATGCATTCTTAAGCGATACGCAACGCCATTATGACGAGACCGAAGCTTGTGTGAATCATATAAACCAAAGAGAGGATATCGACTTTGTAATCCATGGGGGAGATATCTCGGATTTCGGTATGACAAAGGAATTTATGTGGATGCGGGATATCATGAACAAAT
>DQAM01000282.1:0-1093 GCA_003523545.1 Dysgonomonas sp. | reverse complement strand
GTACCGTATGTGGTTTTACTCAGTAACCACGATTGCCTGGCCAACGGCGAAGAGGTATTCCGTGAAATATTCGGAGAGGTTAACTACTCTTTTTTAGCCGGAAACGTAAAGTTTATATGCCTTAATACAAATGCACTTGAATTCGATTATTCGCATCCTGTCCCGGATTTTTCATTCATGGAGAAAGAATATGAAGACGACAGGGAAGAATACCAAAAAACTGTTTTTGCCATGCATGTCCGTCCTTTTTCCGAACAGTTCAATAATAACGTGGCGAATGTTTTCCAGCGATACATAAAAGAATTTCCCAAACTGCAATTCTGCATGAATGCACACGACCACCATTTCACGGCGGATGATTTGTTCGATGACGGGGTTATATACTATGGAACTCCTAATATAAGAAAAAGGGCTTACCTCGTTTTCAGTATAAACTCCGATGAGACACATGATTATGAATTGGTGGAATTTTAAGAAAATTCTTCTTTTGGCTTCGGGCTTATTTGTGTATTCAAGTACCTTAGTAAGCCAGAATGGTTATGAAAAACGTATCGACAGGTATCAGTCGAGATGGGAAAAATTGATACCTACCCATTACAAGGTTCAATATGCCGGGGGAATGGGTTTATTCTCGTTGGGTACAGGCTGGGATTACGGAAAAAATAACCAGTGGGAAACGGATGTCTTTTTAGGTTTTCTCCCTAAATATTCTACACACAGCAATAAACTGACATTTACTGTAAAGCAGAACTTTATGCCCTGGAGAACGGATTTGGGGAAGGGCTTTTCTTCCGAATTGTTATCTTGTGGAATATATATCAATACTGTCTTGAACGGGGACTTCTGGGTGAGCGAACCCGACAAGTATCCTAACGGATACTATTCCTTTTCTACACGGATGCGCATTAATTTGTATCTGGGACAACGGTTTACCTACCATATACCTTCTGATAAACGCCTTTTTGCCAAAACGGTAACGTTTTATTATGAATTGAGCAGTAATGATTTATATGTGGTTAGTGCTTTTGGGAATAAGTATTTAAAACCGGACGATTATCTGAAAGTATCCTTCGGCCTTAAGTTCCAGTTTTTC
>DQAM01000426.1 GCA_003523545.1 Dysgonomonas sp. | reverse complement strand
ATGGCTTGTGCAGGGTGTTAAATACAACTGGACATTGATTAAAATATATACAGACGAAGGGATAACTGGTGTAGGGGAATCTACAAATTGGCCGGGAAGCCCCATCGTTTACCACGCAACCAGGCATGTCGGTGAAAGAATTATAGGTCTGGACCCCATGAAAACCGACTTTATCTGGACTAAACTGTATAGGGACCTCAACTGGGTAGGGCCTTATGGCGCGAGCATGTGTGCGATTAGCGGTATAGATATGGCTCTTCTCGATTTGAAAGCAAAAGTGTTGGGAGTACCTTGTTATGAACTTATGGGCGGAGCATATAGAAAGGATATTTTGTTATATGCAAATTATTGGTTCACAGGAGGAAATCATACCCCCGAAGATTATGCTAAACAGGCTAAACGAGTAAAAGAGGCAGGATTTACAGGATTAAAATTTGACCCTTTTGCTCACACTAATTATTTGTATGGGGAAGATTTGGCATCTAACCTGACCCTCACAGCCGAGCAACAGGATTTAGCTTTCGATGTATCGAAGGCTGTGCGGGATGCTGTAGGCTCCGAAATGGATATAATGATAGAAACGCACGCTATGCTCAATTACAGGATAGCTGTAAAGATGGCAGAGCGGTTGTCCGCTCTGGATATAACCTGGTATGAAGAACCGGCAGGCCCTGAAAATGCTCAGACGTTGAGGGCAATGCGCGAACGTATACCTTCCGATGTTGCTATATGTGTAGGTGAAAGGCACTACACCCGTTTTGGAATCAGAGATGTGTTGGAAAAACATATTTGTGACGTACTTATGCCGGACATTACCCGTTGCGGAGGGCCATCCGAAATGAAACGTATGGCAACGATGGCGGAAGCTTACAATGTACTTATAGCTCCGCACAATCCTAATGGGCCGTTATCTACATTGGCTTCGGCGCATGTTTGTGCATCTATTCCCAATTTTTTCCGTCAGGAATTCATGTTCAATGATGTTGAATGGAGAGATGATATAATAACTCATCCTATTAAAGATATGGTTTATGACGGGCAATTGCACCTTTCGGACCGCCCGGGTCTGGGTGTAGACCTGATTGAAGAGGAAATGGAAAAACATCCGGGTATAGTATCTGATGCTCCAGCTAATTTTTATATTTAATATGAGTATGAATATAGATTTGAAAGATAAAGTTGTACTTATAACCGGGGTATCTTCGGGGATAGGATTAGGTGCGGCCATCGAGTTTGCAAAAGCCGGAGCCAAAGTTGCAGGATGCTCAAGGAAAAATGCAGGAGATAAAGAGGCAAAGAATTTTAAACAAGGGGTTGAAGGAGTAGGAAGCGAGGCTTTCTATGTAAAAACCGATGTGAGTATTGCTTCCGAATTAGACAATTTCGTTGCTGAAGTTATCAGGCATTGGGGAAGAATAGATATAGTATTGTCAAGTGCCGGGATGAATGTGTTCAAGGGAGCGGAAAATTGCAGTGAAGAAGACTGGAAATACAACATCGACTTAAATTTAGCCTCACACTGGCGTTTGGCAAAGTCTTGCAAACCATATCTGGAAAAAAGCGGTAATGGTGTTCTTTTATTGATGACCTCTAACCATGCTTATTCGAGCATCCCGGGATGTTTTCCTTATAATGTGGTTAAAACGGCCATAACAGGGTTGGTACGGAGTCTGGCAATCGAGTGGAGCCCCAAAATACGTACGGTCGGAATAGCCCCCGGATTTATAGATACAGCCGGTAACGATACATGGTTTAATTCTTTCGAAGATGCGGATAATGAGCGTCAGCGGACAATCGACCTCCATCCTACGAAATGTATAGGAACTGCTGAAGAAGTAGGGTCGCTCTGTGTATATCTGGCTTCGCCTATGGCACGTTTTATATGCGGGACGACCATACTTATGGATGGCGGAAGGTCGGCACTCATGCAAGATTCATAAAGAATATGAAAGTTGAATTATTATATAAATGTGGGAATATTACGGGTGAGGCTGCCACGTGGATAAATGGCAGAAATACCTTATTATGGGTAGATATCGAGGGTAGAAAATTGTTCGAATATGATATGGATGGCATCGTAAATGAACATCATTTTGACGATATGGTTACGACTATTATCCCCGACAGCCATGATAACAGTAAGGTCATTCTTGCTCTTCAAAACAAATTAGTTTCCTATAATCTTAATAGCCATAGATTGGAAAGGCTCGTGGATATTCCCACAAAAAATAATGCATTAAGAACCAATGACGGGAAAGCATCACCGGACGGAAAAATATGGCTGGGAGTGATGCATTTTTCGGTTCATAGAGAAACAGGGTATTTGTATTGCATAGACAAAGATTATAAAGTACAAAAGATGCTTGATAAGCAATATATTCCGAACGGCATCGTTTGGAATAAAGAAGGAGATAAGATGTATTATGCCGATTCCGGCAGAGGTTGTATTACTCAATACGAGTATGATAAAGACAAGGGAAGTATTTCTTTTCCACGCAAAATAATTGAAATACCTTCCCATTACGGTATTCCCGACGGTATGGCTATCGATGAGAAAGGTATGTTATGGACAGCCCATTGGGGAGGATACGGCGTCTATGTATGGAATCCCGAATCGGGAAAGCTTATGAATAAAATCGAAGTGCCTGTCCCTCATGTTGCATCCTGTACATTCGGTGGAAAAGAGAATAATACTCTGTTTATAACTACTGCCCGAGCAGGATTATCCATATCTGAACTAAAACAATACCCTTTGAGCGGAAGCTTGTTTTCAGTACAAACCAATGTGAAAGGGGGGATAAACCATTATCCTTTTCGGACTGTATAAAATAAAAATTTATGAATATTTCAACCCTGGATATAATAATTTTTGTTGCTTACTGTATTTTGATTCTGTTCGTAGCATTTTATGTTTCCAGACCTAAAAAAGGCGTTAAAACAGATTCGAAAGATTAC
>DQAM01000427.1 GCA_003523545.1 Dysgonomonas sp. | reverse complement strand
TATAAATGATTTTAAAGAATATAGTAAATCGAACTGGGAAGTGGCTGATGTTTGCGGTGAAATAGTCGGAGACGGAGGTGGAGCTAAATCCATATTAGTGGATAATCATAGCACTTTCTGGCACAATAATTACGGCGACCCTGATGATAAGCTTCCACATTGGATCGTTATTGATATGAAAGAAGAAATCGAGATTGATATGATACAGCTTGGATGGCGTAAGCATGGCGATAATTATTATTATAATAACAAGGTTACAGAAGTCTATATCGGTAACTCTCCGGATCACGAGCAGATAACCAATAAAGTAGGATCTTTAAAAACAATACCTGTTGGAAGTTCGCATGCCAACAGCCAGCACCAGCCTTATCATAACGTCGGATTAGATCCGGCAAAAGGGCGGTATCTAAAGCTTGTTGTAACCGAAAGCAACAGCGGACAGACCAGTATTATAGCCTACGTCAAGGCATTTAAATATGAAGGGACAGATTAACCGGATAAATGATTTATTTAAGAAGGACTGTATTTTTACAGTCCTTCTTTATTTCTTACTCATCATGTCATCAAAGAATGAATCTCTGTATGAATTGCCGATAGCTATTTCATAAGTTTTGATGAAGACATCATTATTATCGAATGAGTCGATCCGGTCTTTATTCACTATATAAGACCTATTTATTCTGAGGAAGGTGTTTTTAGGCAGCATATCATGCATATTTTTCACATTCATCCGCGTAATTATACGCTGTCCGTCCAGCTGAATGATTACGTAATCTTTCAGGCCCTCAATGAAAAGTATATCTTTCAGATTCACTTTAAAAAAACGTCTGTCCGATTTTACAAATATGTATTCATCTTCTACATTTTCCACGCTTTTTTCCTCTTCTTCCATCAATAAAGAATGGTAGGTAATCGCTTTATCCACTGCCTTGCGGAATTTGGCCGGATTAATCGGCTTTACCAGATAGTCGACAGCGTCTACCTCGTAACTGTCTAAAGCATATTCCGAATAAGCGGTGGTAAAGATAATCAGCGTATGTTTAGGGATACTGCGGGCAAATTCTATACCGTTAATTCCCGGCATCTGAATATCCAGGAAAATAAGGTCGACTTTTGTACTTTTTATATATTCTGATGCTGCTTCTGCATTGTTAAAGCTATCCAGTAACTCCAGCTGGGATATTTGCTCGACCAATTTTTTTATGCCTTTGCGGGCAATAGGTTCATCGTCTACTATGATACATTTCATGTGCGGATATATTTTGATGGTTGCTTTCGACCTGATTTATAATTCTAATTCTAAATTTACAGTATACATACGATCTGTCTTTTTTTGTTCCAAATGATGGTTGTCCTTGTATAATAGATCCAATCGCCGTTTGATGTTTACGAGACCGATTCCTCCTACTTTTTTATGAGCCTCTTTTTGCGGAATTGAATTTTCGCATGTAAATTTCAGCCTGTTCTTCCTGACTGCAAAGGAAAGGTTTACATAGGATATATCGTCGCTGTCTACATTGTGTTTGACGGCATTTTCAACAAAAGGAATAAAAAGCAGAGGTGCGACTTGTACATTATTTATATTTCCTTCTTTCGATATGGTATATTCAAAGTTATCACGCCGGGTCTTTTCCAAATCGAGAAAATCCCTCAGGAAGGAGATATCTGCATTTAAGTATACTTTGTCCCGGGTGCTGTCGTTCATCTGGTAACGAAGCAGGTCATCCAGTTTAATGAGTATCTGTGAAGCCATCTCTGGGTCTTCGTCTATCAGTATATTCGCATTATTCAGCATATTGAAAAGGAAGTGCGGATTGATCTGGCTCTTCAGGAACTTAAGCTCAGTAGCCAGAGTTGCAGACTTAAGTTTGTCCGCCCGCTGACTTTCTTCCAGCCACTTTTTGAACAATACAAAGGCTGCTACTCCACCGATTTGTAATCCTAAAGTTAAAGCAGAGGGTAATATTCTTATCATTATTTGAAAAATATTACTCAAATCGGCATTTCTTAAGTACTCCACATTCTGTTTGTCGAAAAAAAACACGATGAGGGCTAAAATAAAAAGACAGATAAAAATGAGAATTATAACAGACAATATGTATTTAAATATTTTCTTTTTTTCCAGATAACGTGGAATAAGTATGTATGCATTCGGGTAAACGGTCAGGTTAAAAATCAGGTAAAAAGCTGCGAATGTGAATAGATGTCCTATGGAAAATTGTAATGTACCCGGGACTGAACAAAATACATCAAAAGCGTATAATAAAGCAAAAAGCTGCAAGAACACATGCCTGTGGACATGGTACTTTGTATCTGTCAGAAAGTATAATATAGATCTATTATCTTTTTGGTTTGTCATATTTCAGATATGTTATTAAGGTGAAGGGTTGCAGTGCCTTTTTCTACCGTCAATGAGTAATTGTCCGGATAGATAAGGCTCAGCCTCTTTTTTATTGCGAAAAACTCATCGTCGGACAATATTTCTTCACAGTTTGAGCGGCATATGAAAATCAGATTGGAGTTTTCCATTCTAAAATATATGTGTAGAAATATCGTTTCATCTATTTCATCAGTTTTGTTCACTGATTGCTGAATAAATGGGATGAACAATAAAGGGGAAACAAAAAGCTGTTTAATTTCATTTTCGACAATGACCTTATAGTCGATCCGGTCGGAGTATAACTGTCCCAATTCCAGATATTCTTTCAGAAAATTAATCTCTGCGCTTAACAGAACTTTATCCCTGCTCGAATCATATAATTGGTATCTCAACAACTGCCCGAGCTTCATCAGCATAATATATGCTTTTTGCGAATCCGATTTAACGAGGATAGCCGTTTTATTAAGTATATTCGATAGAAATGTAGGTGATATTTGTTCCTTTAAACGGTCTAATTCGGATTTTAGGTTTTCTCTTTCCATCCTGTTCATACGTTCATTTTCCAATACCTGATGTTTGAATAAAACTGTTGCAGATGTTCCCAATATGACCATCATATTTATGGTAGAACTCGGGATGCAGTGAAGGAAAGCAAATATATCGTAAGACGCAATTCTATGCGGTAACCCGTAGCTGGTACGTACAATATATTCCATTGTCAGTAAATATAGGATTTGAATGATCGGAAGAGCG
>DQAM01000430.1:5935-6727 GCA_003523545.1 Dysgonomonas sp. | reverse complement strand
ATTTTGTCATTTTGAATGAAGTGAATCAACGATCGGGGAGAGAAGGCGGCTCAAAAATCTCCATATATACAAAGCATGAGATGCTTCGTTATCTCAGCATGACAAAAGATAGACACTATATTAAATTAGAAAAAAGTATCTAAATAACTCCGGCAGGGCACCCATTACGGGTGATTCTGCCGGAGTTTTTAATAGAGAAAATGTGAAAGTATTGTTTTACGGTAGGGGCAGACCTAAGTGCCTGCTCAATTATAAGGGTTGACAAATAGGTCGACTCCTGCAAATTCTGCATCTGAAATATCGTCTTAATCAGTATAATATCTTCAGGTACTCTCTTTTGCCGACAGCTTATCTATATGCCGGGTATAGTAATCGGTCATGTTATACATGCTGCGTTCGTACAAAAGGTACATAACCTGTAAGTTATTGCCTATCGTATCCATGATTTGTGTCAAACCATTCACGTCGCTATTTTCCCTGAGATATTGCAGCTGCTCGAAGCTGTCGAGACAGCGTCCGTATGCAAGTGCCAATGAAATCTCACAATAAGAAGCGAATTCGATTGTGTGGTTGTTGGGGATAGATGAAACCTTTTCCCGGAAGCTTTCGGGTGTAACCGGCTCTTGTCCGGTGTTTGTTTTCCTGTTGTTGTGCGGCATAATATCATAGTTTTGTATGCCTGCTTCCCTCCCCTATAAGCAGGCGGTTATACAAAAAAGAAACGGGAGGACATTTACCTGCCACCGTACAGGGAGTCGAAGCCCTTACAAAAAACAGGAAACGCCTCCCGCC
>DQAM01000430.1:0-5756 GCA_003523545.1 Dysgonomonas sp. | reverse complement strand
AGGAAACGCCTCCCGCCCTATCATATAAGGCGGGTTCGGCATTCTCGCTGTTTTTGGCTTTTGTATTATTTTTCGACTTTTGTACAGTACCAAATTCAGCTAAACGCTTATACCTTTTTATTCTAGTTATGCCTTGTCCCGAAAGACAGGGCAAAGATACAGAGTTTCTTTTACAATCATAATAAAATTACTTATCCATTACCGGAAACAAAAATAAGCGAATGCCCGGATATAAAAAATAATTTTTCCACTATATTTTATAGGGTTTATAATCAATTATTTATATTGATATTGTAGGGGCGACTTCCAAAATCGTCCCTGTTTATTACACCATCCCATAATCTTACCTACGGACAGGTCTAGAACCTGTACCTACACGGAATAAGGAGCCATTATATAGGGGTTGACGTATGTGGCAATCCGAAAAATATAATACATGTATTGACAGTTCATGAGTTGTTTCTATTTATATAATTTTACCGTAGGGACAGGTTTAGAACCTGTCCCTACGGTAATAAGAGCATTGTGTAGGGATTGACCTGTGTGTCAACCCTGAAAAAAGTAATACACGTAGGGACAACTTCCAAAGTTGTCCGCAGATTCCGCAGATACAGGTAAATAATGAAACGGATAAACACACAGGTTTATCCCTACGTTGAAAATTAAATAGGGTTGTGTATAATATCAGCCTGCACAACCTTTAATTGTATATAAACTTTAATATTAAATTTGCATGGATTATTTAAAATGTTGTACTTTAGCTTAAACTAAACAAAAAGCACTCATTAAACATTTACTAATATCAAAATATCGCAAAGTCATGGAAGAAATACAGGAAGAAAAAAGGATTCATCACGGACGTAATGTAAAATTGGCCCGCAGTTGGAAAAATATGACACAAAACGACCTGGCCGAAAAACTGAATGTATACCAGACAGATATATCTTCCCTCGAAAAAGAGGAAATTATCAGTGACGAGATGCTGGATAAAATTGCGATGGCAATGGATGTTTCGCCGGATTTTTTTAAGAATTTCAAGCCTGATGCAGTAATGAAAACTTATAATCAACAGAATGATATAAACTCTGCTAAAGATGCAAATGATACTATAAATGTCTGGCAGGGAGAGGTAGAAGTAGGAGAATTGCAACAAAATACAACGAACTACCCCCTTGATAAAGTCACGGAACTTTACGAAAGGCTTCTTGCAGAGAAAGACAAACAAATCGAGCAACTGAAAAAATAAATTTGAGCAACAACTCAGAAAGAAAAGTTACACCCATGGATATATACGGATTGATCGGCTTTCCTTTAAAACATTCGTTCTCAGCCCGATTTTTTGCTGAGAAATTCGAAAAGGAACATATTGATGCCGAATACCGGAATTTTGAAATAGATTCAATTGATTTACTGCCCGGGATAATCGATTCCACTCCCGGTTTGAAAGGATTGAACGTGACCCTTCCTTATAAGGAACAGGTAATCCGCTTTCTGGACGAACTGGATGAGACAGCCGAAGCCGTAGGAGCGGTCAATGTGATAAAAATCACCCGTTCGGGAGGTAAAGTATCCCTCAAAGGTTATAATTCCGATTTGATCGGCTTCCGTAATTCGATATCTCCTCTGATCGATCCTGCTAAACACTTCAAAGCTCTTATCTTAGGTACGGGCGGAGCATCGAAGGCTGTCGATTACGCTCTGAAAAGCCTCGGTCTCGAAACGCGGTTCGTGTCGCGGAGCCAGCGTCCGGATATGTATACTTACTACGACCTTGCCGGGGAAATCCTCGAAGAATACAAAGTAATTGTCAATGCTTCTCCTCTGGGTACATTTCCCGATGTAGAGGCCTGCCCGTCCATACCTTACGAATTACTGGGTAAAAACCACCTTTTGTATGACCTGGTGTACAATCCGCCTGTTACTAAGTTCCTCGAATTGGGGAATATACAGGGAGCCGTTACCAAAAACGGTGAAGAGATGCTGTGGCTGCAGGCGCTGGCTGCATGGGATATCTGGAACGAGGAAAGATAATATATGGAAACTCCGGTTCTTTCATTATATGAGCTGAACGGCCTGGTGCGGGGCGTATTGTCGAATACGTTCACCGAAAGATTCTGGATGCGTGCCGAAACGAGTGACGTACGCACAAACCAAAGCGGACATTGCTATCTCGAATTTATTGAGAAAGACGAGAACAACCGGAATATCATTGCCCGTGCACGGGGAAGTATCTGGTCGAATGTTTACCGCCTTCTCAGAGCCTACTTCGAATCCGAAACCGGACAAATGTTTACCTCCGGACTTAAAGTGCTGGTGCAGGTGAGCGTCGAATTCCACGAATTGTACGGATACAGCCTCAACGTCCACAATATAGATCCTTCCTATACATTAGGCGATCAGGCACGCAGGAGGGCCGCCATAATCAGGCAGCTCGAAGAAGAAGGAGTCCTTACTTTAAACAAAGAACTTGAATTGCCTCCCGTAGCTAACCGTATTGCCGTAATATCTTCGCCTACAGCCGCAGGATATGAAGATTTCTGTAATCAGCTGGATAACAATGCGGACGGGTTTGTATTCTATGCCCGCTTGTTTCCGGCCGTTATGCAGGGCGGACGAACCGAGGAATCCATTATCAGTGCGCTGGATAGGATTTACGATCATGTAGATAAATTCGATGCCGTAGTTATAATCAGGGGCGGGGGGGCGACCTCCGATCTGAGCAGTTTCGACTCTTACCTGCTGGCTGCTAATTGTGCGCAATTCCCTTTGCCAGTTATAACAGGAATAGGCCATGAAAGGGACGATACGGTTGTCGACCTTGTAGCTCACACCCGGGCAAAGACTCCTACTGCCGTTGCAGAGTATCTAATCAGGAGAATGCAGTATACGGCTTCGGAACTTGCAGATATACAGGATTCGATCATTTCTTCTGTTCAGGAAATCGTTCTTGAAAATAAAACCAATCTGGACAGTTTATTTGCCCGCTTCTCTTACATCACCAAAGACATGACCCGCGACAGAATGAACACCCTGCTTCATTATTCTGAGAAATTGAAGAATCTGTCCCGCATACAGCTGACAGAGAATATAACGGCTTATGAGATGATCCGCAGGCGTTTCTCCTTTGTTTTGAAAGATAATACACGCGAGCAGCGTAATTTACTCAGCAAATATTCTGAAAGGCTGAAGAATGCCCCGTCAAAACAGATTCAGGAAGAAAAACACATATTAAACAGTATCGGCCAATATCTAGATCTTGTTTCACCTGATAACATACTCAAAAAAGGATATACACTTACTCTCAAGGGATTGAAGATCATAAAGAGCAGTCAGGAAGTGCAGAAGGGAGACAGGCTGATAACCCGTTTCCACGACGGAGAAATAGACGTAAAAGCGGAGTAGTTATTTAGTGTTCCTGTAAATTTTGTTATTCAATATTATATCGTCTATCGCTTCACTGTAATCCGCCGATTGCTTGTTCCAGAAAGAAGCATTGATGCTGTGAAACCAAATATCATCCAGAAATTCAACCTCTTCCAGGTAATTGTATCCCATTTCTTTTAATGAGATAGTGCGGTCATCGGTAAAGACATATCCTGACGCGTCCAGTTTCGAAAAAAGTGGGTACCACATAGTGCCGCCCGTATCGAGATAGGTATTATTTACTTTAGCCGGAGAAAAATTGACTTGCATGTTTTTTAGTATAATAGTTTCGAAGAAGGCAAATCCCGGCCATAGATACCAGTATTCTTTGCGCACGCTTTTTTTTCCGTAAATGGGTTGATTCTGCATTTTATCCTCAATGGAAACCGGTTGCAGAGGATATATATCATGATCTAGAAATCCGAATCTGCGGGGGTTTCTTTTTGTTATTATGTGGTAATATATCCAATTAAGTGCGGCAGCATGTGATTTGGAGCCGCCCATATCAAATCTGCTTTTCGGTTTCGGTATCCCAACATATATCAAATTATATTCCCGGCATAAGGACTTTATTTCCTCTCTTTTCTCAGCTAAAGAAGAATTATCGGCAATGATATGGTTGAAATTCTTGTCTGTCAGATTTTCTTTCAGTTTTATTATCTGATGTTTCAGTACATGTGTATTGTTGAATGAAACCGTGATGATATCGAAGCCCTTTTCATAATTAAAGTCGGTGCCGTCCCAGTTATAAGTGTTTTCAGCATCTAAAGGCAGTTTCAGCAATGCATTTACATAACTGTAGTATTTATACAGGTAAATGCGCCGTATCGGCGATATGTACTTTTCTGGACTTTTGAGTTTCATTATCTTTTTTTCAGAATAGACTTTTTTATTAAATCGAAGGTTTCTTTGACCAATACCGACCCCGAAAAATAAAGAATGCTAAAGTAAATAATTCCCACGAATATAATCTGGCAGATAAAAAGCAAAAGCTGGCTGGGGATAATGTACTTTAAAAGATATCCGCATAATACCGAAAACAAAGCGACAGCAAAATAAGGAAGTAAGTCTTTTAGCAGTTCGGAAGTTTTGTATCCGATTATTTTATTTGTAATATATAAACTTGCTATATATTTTATAAGATAAGTTGCTGATAATCCGCCCACCATATACAAGTAATCGGCCTTTAATAAAATGCTTACTATCAGAACCATTGCAATCAGTATATTGCGGAAAACTTCGAGTGAGAGGATGGTGCCGGCCTTCCCTTTGACTCTGAGTAAATCATTACTTGACATATCCATTGAAGCAAAAAATCCTCCTATACACAACAATTGGAGTATAGGAGCTGTACCGTCCCATTTCGAACCGAGAAGTGCTGATATGAATGACTGTGCAACTAGAATCATTCCCATGAAAAGGGGGCAGATAACCAGGGATTTAGCCCTGATAAATTTGCGGAATGCTTTTTTCAGCCTTACTTCATCGTCGATACTGGATAGTACAGGAAATGGAACGGCTTGTATCGTACCTGTTACAAAGTCGAAAATTGTATTGAAGAGACGGCTGGCCTGTGCGTACAAACCTGTTACTCCTAACGAATATTGTTTCTCGATGATATTCTGCGGTATATTGGTCGTGAAAGAATTCATGACGCCCCCGGCTACCAGTTTCGATCCGAAAGAAAAGAATTCGCGGAATGATGTATAGGAGAATCTCCCTTTGGGCCTCCATTTTCCGAATATCCACAGGCAGACGCTTCTTACGAAAGTTATGATAACAATCTGGGATGCCAGTGCCCAGGCTTCATAGCCGAGGTAAGCCAGAAGAAGAGCACATCCGTAGGATATCAGGACGGAAAAAAGATTGATTTTTGTTTTGAGGCTGTAATCTAGTTCTTTTAAGAGCTTAGCCGTTTGTATAATAGCAAAAGAATTGAACAGGAAAGACAAGAAGACAAAGCGTGAAAGGGGAACTAATTCGGGATTGTCGTGGAATGATCCTATCAGGGGTGCCAGAAAAAAAAGAATCAGGTATAAGATAATGCTTATGGCTATATTCGTGTAGAAAACGGTAACATAATCGTCTTCGGTAGCATTTTTTTTGCGGATGAGGGCAGTTGTAAATCCGCTTTCCTGCAACAAATTGGCAATGCCGGTGAATATACCCAGTACGCCTATCAGCCCGTAGCTTTCCTTTGTTAGCATTCGCGCCAGCAGGATTCCGCACAAGAAAACAAAGGTTTGCTGGAAAAGCTTGTCTGTTGCACTCCAGCTTAATCCGGAAACCGTTTTTTCTTTTAATGATTTTTCTTCCATCCGAAAGATTAGATT
>DQAM01000429.1 GCA_003523545.1 Dysgonomonas sp. | reverse complement strand
TTCTATATAATTATCCATATTTATCCGTGTATAGTTTCTTTTTCCTGCTCGATAAAAGCTCCAATCATAGCCCTGTAAACCTTCTCCGCAATATCGGGATTCAGTTTTTTGGAAACAGCGACATGACGGATTTTACCAATCACTTCCTCAACCCTGCGGGGAGCTTCCACTTCCTGTTCGTTATTCTTGAAACGGGCGGCTTCATTCACAAAGAAACTCCTTTCCGAAATCAACTGTATAATCACTTTATCAATCAGGTCGATATTGTACCGTACGTCTTCCAATGAGTTATATCTGTCAGCTTCCATCTTTTCAGCAGTTTAATTCGAGAAATTTCACGAAAGTCTTTTTCAATTTTCCGCTGTCGATAGCTTCGGCAGCTTTGGCAATACATTCTTCGATAGTCAACTGAGGTTCTATCGTCTGAATCGCAAAAGCTGAATTTGCTATCACCGCATTTTTCTGGGCTTTAGTGGCTTTATTATTGATTACATTATCGAAGATAGACGAAGCGGCTTCAGGAGTTTCGCCTCCATCCAAGTCCTTTTCTTCGCATTTTTCGAACCCTAATCCTTCGGGAGTATAAATTCCCTCTCCCATCCTGCTGATTACCTTAAAATCACCTGTAAGGGAAATCTCATCGTATCCGTCTAACCCATGTACGATAGAATAATCTACGTCTTTCATTTGCTGGTAGATGTAGAAATACATACGAGCCATTTTCAGGTTGAAAACACCAAGCATGCTTCTTTTCGGGCGGATAGGGTTTACGTTAGGTCCCAGCATATTGAAGAAAGTGCGAACTCCTAACGCTTTGCGGACAGGTGCAACGGCTTTCAACGCACTATTGAACATGGGTGCGTGCAGGTAAGCGATGTTTGTTTTCTCAATCGAACGTTCCAGCTTGCTCACATCTGCTGTGAATTTCACTCCGTGCTGTTCCATAACGTTCGATGCACCGCTGACAGATGTCGCGCCATAATTTCCATGCTTGGCAACCTTATATCCTGCGGCTGCCACCGTAAAACACGACAAAGTGGATATATTGAATGTATTTTTATTGTCGCCTCCCGTACCAACAATGTCTATTGTATTATAGGCCTGCAATGAGTCCACATTTGTCCGTAAATCGAGCAATGCATCTGTAAATCCAAGAAATTCCTCGATACTGATACTTCTCATCAGATATACACTGATAAAGGCGGCAATCTGCGAATCATTGTATTCGCCCGCTGCCATTCTAGTCAGTATATCTTTAGACTCAGAACGAGTTAAATGCTGATGATTAAATAATCTATTTAATGTCTGTTTCATAATAAGCCCCTATTAATCTCCTCAAATGGGGAGAAAAAATTATCTATTTTCATTTTATTGGCTCCCAAGCCCCCCACGCGGGGGTTAGGGGGCTTCTATACTAATTTCTCCAATTGCTCTGTTGTTTTGGCTATCTCCTCGTCTGACAATTCATGATTAGTCAGTTCGCCATCGAAATAGCGGTCATAGGCAGCCATATCTATAAGTCCGTGACCCGACAGATTGAAAAGTATTGTTCTTTGACGGCCTTCTTCTTTTGCCTTCAATGCCTCCTGAATAGCAGCATAAATGGCATGTGATGATTCAGGCGCAGGAATGATACCTTCAGCTTTTGCAAATAATATACCTGCCTCGAATGTATCGAGTTGTTTTACGTCTACAGCTTCTATATATCCATCCTTTCGCAGTTGGCTGACGATAGTTCCAGCACCATGATATCGAAGTCCGCCCGCGTGAATGTTGGCAGGTGCAAAATTGTGTCCCAGCGTGTACATCGGCAAAAGCGGTGTATATCCTGCTTCATCTCCAAAGTCATATTCAAACTTACCGCGGGTCAATTTAGGGCAGGATGCAGGTTCAGCCGCAACAAGACGCACGTCTTTGCCTTCGGTCAATTTATGTCGGAGGAACGGGAAACTTATTCCTGAGAAATTAGACCCCCCTCCAAAACAACCAATTACCACGTCGGGATATTCGCCAGCTTTCTCCATTTGTTTTTCAGCTTCCAATCCGATAATGGTCTGATGAAGTGCAACATGGTTCAATACACTGCCTAAAGTATATCTACAATTAGGCGTATTTAATGCCAATTCTATCGCTTCTGAAATAGCAGTACCTAAACTTCCCTGATAAGTAGGATTATCTGTAATAATCTTACGCCCCGCTTTTGTACTCATACTCGGTGACGCGATAACTTCGGCACCGTATGTCTGCATGATAGAACGACGATAAGGTTTTTGGTGATAGCTTATCTTTACCATATATACAGCCAGTTCCAGACCAAAGTGATTTGCAGCATACGACAGTGCTGCCCCCCATTGTCCCGCACCTGTTTCGGTAGTAATATTTGTTATTCCCTGCTCTTTGCAGTAATATGCCTGTGCTATTGCCGAATTCAATTTATGCGAACCAACAGGACTAACACTTTCGTTCTTGAAGTAGATATGGGCAGGTGTATCCAAAGCTTTTTCCAGACCGTATGCACGGACTAATGGTGTGGGGCGGTAATTCTTATATAGTTCTCGTATGGGTTCAGGTATTTCTATCCAACGGTCGGTAAAATTCAGCTCTTGTTTAGCTAATTCTGTGGCAAATATCGGCTCAAGATCGCTGACCTCCAAAGGCTTTTTTGTCCCGGGATGAAGGGGTAGTAATGGTTTACTTACCATATCCGCTACGATATTGTACCATTTTTCAGGAATTTCGTTTTCGCTTAAAAGTATTTTCTTGCTCATGATATTATGTATTTAATTATTGATATTTTTTTAATTAATTCTCATATCATTACCATTTTCATCCATCAAAATTTGTTCTCTGATATATTGATGAAAAGACTTATTTGTATTATAT
>DQAM01000347.1 GCA_003523545.1 Dysgonomonas sp. | reverse complement strand
GACGCACTTTCGGAGATACAATGGACAGAACCTTCCAAGAAAGATTTTGAAGGCTTTAAAGCTCGTTTGGAAAAGATGGTAAAGCTGTATGATAAGTATGGTTACAATTATGCCAGGCATGTTTTCGAAGGTAATTAATCCGATATAATAATATACTCCGACAGGCCTGCGCTTCTTTATTGTGCAGGCTTGTTTTTTATTTCAAAGTATTTTTCTTTATTTTGGTATCCAACATAATAGAAATTGCTTAATTTTGCAGATTAAATTTTTATGGATATTGCCTTCATTTGTAGGAAGGCAAATAAAAGAATAAAAGAATGATAAAAATTACATTTCCTGATGGTTCGGTAAGGGAATATCCCAAAGGAACCACATCTATGCAGATAGCAGAAAGCATCAGCCAGCGTCTGGCCCAAGAAGTTTTAGCAGCCAGTATAAACGGGGAAACCTGGGATCTGACACGGCCTATCGAAGAGGACTCGACGGTAAACCTTCTGAAATGGGAGGACGAGGAAGGCAAACATGCATTCTGGCATTCTTCGGCGCACCTTATGGCTGAGGCCGTACAGGAATTATATCCGCATGCTAAATTCGGAATAGGTCCGGCTATTGAAAACGGATTTTACTACGATATAGATTTCGGGGATACCCCCGTCAAAGATTCAGACTTTCCCGCGATAGAGAAAAAAATGAAAGAACTGATCGCTGCTAAAGAAGCGATCGTTCGTAAAAGTATTACTAAGCAGGATGCTTTGAGAATGTTTGGAGACCGGGATGAAAATTATAAAGTCGAACTTATCAACGATCTGGCTGACGGTACTATAACTACATATACTCAGGGTGCATTTACAGATTTGTGCAGAGGCCCTCACCTGCCTAATACATCTTACATTAAAGCTGTAAAAATACTTAGTGCTGCCGGTGCTTACTGGAGGGGCGATGAAAAGCGTAAGCAGTTGACCCGCTTGTACGGAATCACCTTTCCGAAGCAGAAGATGCTGGAAGAATATCTGGTAATGCTGGAAGAGGCTAAAAAACGAGATCACCGGAAAATAGGTAAAGAACTCGAACTGTTTGCTTTTTCACAAAATGTTGGGCAGGGACTTCCGTTGTGGCTTCCCCGTGGTACACAGCTGCGCCTGCGCCTGGAAGACTTCCTGAAAAAAATCCAGAAGAAATTCGAGTATGAGCAAGTAATGACGCCGCATATCGGAAACAAACAATTGTATGTTATTTCGGGTCATTATGCCAAATACGGGAAAGATTCTTTCCAGCCTATACATACTCCTGAAGAAGGTGAAGAATTCTTATTGAAACCGATGAACTGTCCGCATCATTGCGAAATATATAAAGTGGCTCCGCGTTCTTACAAAGACCTCCCTTTACGTCTGGCAGAGTTCGGGACTGTATACCGTTATGAACAAAGCGGGGAGCTTCATGGTTTAACACGTGTCCGCGGTTTTACTCAGGACGATGCGCATATCTTCTGTACGCCGGAACAGCTAAAAGACGAGTTCCTGAAAGTGATGGATATTATATTTATTATTTTCAAGGCGCTTGATTTTGAAAACTTCGAGGCTCAGATTTCATTAAGGGATCCGGAAAACAAAGAAAAGTATATTGGAACCGATGAAAACTGGGATAAAGCGGAAAGGGCTATTATAGAAGCTTGCGAAGAAAAAGGATTGCCCGCAAGGATTGAATTGGGTGAAGCGGCATTTTACGGCCCCAAACTCGACTTTATGGTAAAAGATGCTTTGGGACGCCGCTGGCAATTGGGTACGATTCAGGTAGATTATAACCTGCCCGACCGTTTCGAGCTGGAATATACAGGAGCGGATAACCAAAAGCACCGCCCGGTTATGATACATAGGGCGCCTTTCGGTTCGATGGAGCGCTTCATTGCAGTATTGATAGAGCATACAGCCGGTAAATTCCCGTTGTGGCTCACACCCGATCAGGCGGTAATTCTCCCGATCAGCGAGAAATACAATGATTACGCCTATCGCGTAGCATCTTACCTCAAAAAACAGGACATACGTGTTCAGGTGGATGACCGTAATGAGAAAATAGGCCGGAAAATACGGGACAATGAGTTGAAAAGAATCCCTTATCTGCTCATAGTCGGCGAGAAAGAAGCAGAAACAGAAGAAGTTTCGGTAAGAAAACAGGGCGAAGGTGATAAAGGTTCAATGAAATTTACTAACTTTGCCGATCAAATTAACGAGGAAGTAGAAAAAATGATGAATGCCTGGGAGCATTGATCGTTTTATGAATGAAAAATAAGCTGCGGCTAATAATTAAAAAAAATAATAAAAGAAAGGAAAACAATCATTTTTAATGAGAAACAACCGGTTTAATAACAACAGAAAAAAAGAAGAACCATATAGAATAAATGAACTCATCCGGGTTCCTCAAGTTCGTCTGGTCGGAGACAATGTAGAACAAGGTGTTTATACCATTCAGGAAGCTTTGCGAAAAGCGGACGAACTGGGTTTGGATCTTGTGGAAATATCTCCCAATGCAGATCCGCCTGTTTGCCGTATTACTGATTACCAGAAATTCCTCTATCAGCAGAAAAAGAAGCTGAAAGAACAAAAAGCGAAATCGGTAAAGGTTGTTGTCAAAGAAATACGTTTCGGACCGCAGACGGATGACCATGATTTCAATTTCAAGTTGAAACATGCCAAATCATTCCTCGAAGAAGGTTCGAAGGTAAAAGCATACGTATTCTTTAAAGGGCGTTCTATCCTTTTCAAAGAGCAAGGTGAAGTATTACTGCTTCGTTTTGCTACCGAACTGGAAGATTATGCGAAAGTAGATCAGCTGCCCCAGCTGGAAGGTAAGAAGATGATCATTATGCTTTCTCCAAAGAAACAGCCTGTTAAGGCTGCTAAGCCTAAAGATAAAGACGATCCCAGACCAGAGGAAAAACAGGAGAAGAAACTTGTAAAACAGGTTTCAGCCGAAGCTGAAGACCAAAACCAAGAATAAGACTATTTTCAGATAGTAATATAAATAATTAAAATTAAGTATTAACAAGATGCCAAAAATGAAGACTAATTCCGGTGCCAAAAAAAGGTTCAGCCTTACCGGATCAGGAAAAATCAAAAGAAAACATGCTTACAAAAGTCACATCTTGACTAAGAAAACTAAAAAACAGAAGAGAAATCTGACTCACGCAGGCCTTATACATAAGTCTGATGAGAACAATGTGAAGAAACTTCTCGCATTGAAATAATTAAAAGTTTTCATTAAGCTAATTTTCAACAGATTTATTAACCGGATGTATGCACAAAAGAGTCTTTTAGAAGTAAGACCGCTGACATTCAAAAACATCTTACAATTATGCCAAGATCAGTCAACCATGTTGCGTCGCGCAACCGCAGAAAAAAAGTTTTAAAATTAACAAGAGGTTACTACGGAGCCAGAAAAAATGTATGGACGGTAGCTAAAAATACATGGGAAAAAGGTTTGACCTATGCTTTCCGTGACCGTCGTGCCAAAAAACGTAATTTCCGTGCACTTTGGATACAACGTATCAATGCCGCAGCACGTCTTGAGGGTATGTCTTACTCACGTCTGATGGGTGCCCTCCACAAAAACGGTATCGAGATTAACCGTAAAGTTCTTGCAGACCTAGCAATGAACCATCCGGAAGCATTCAAAGCTATCGTAGATAAAGTAAAATAACATTTTCTTTATAAGATAAAAGAGAGTCTGGAAATATATTTCCAGA
>DQAM01000012.1:2550-5603 GCA_003523545.1 Dysgonomonas sp. | reverse complement strand
GAGTTCGTTTTAAGTTAATGAATATAGATTGGAACATTTAAATATAAATATTATTTATATTATCAGCCTTATTGCACTATTATTTCCTTCAAGGTCGATTGCAAATATATATTATTACCAGGATACCATAGTTAACATCGAGAACCATAATATAATCCAGGCCAATGATACAAGTACTGTAATAGGACTGCCTAAAGAATACCAGGCTCTAAAAAAACAGTCTTCCAAGAACAAATGGACAAAAAGGCTTTTTTCCCTACTGTTTCACGAAGCCAGACCTCCCGAGGATATTGAAGAAAAGAGGAATATTGCCGATGAATTCAAACCTTTTGAGGGTAAAATAATACGCAATATCAATATCAGTGTATTATCACCTTTCGGGACAAATATCAATCATCCGGAAGAGGACGGAGCCGACCTGAATTTTCTGAACAATCTGCACGCTTCCACCAGAGAATCTACTATAAAGAGCCTTATCCAATTCAGAGAAGACCAGCCTTTGAGAGCTTCCATTGCGGCTTCGTCAGAAGCAGAACTTAGGAATGCCGGATATATCTACGATGCACGAATCTCGGTAGATCCCCTGGAGCAGACTACCGATTCGGTAGATATCAATGTAGTGGTAAGAGACAAATGGACCATAGGATTAAACCTTCACAGCCTTTCGGCAAAGAAAGTAGACATCGAAGTTTTCGACAGGAATATTCTGGGAACAGGAAGCAGAATCGGTCTCGATTTTATCTATTCGAACCGGTACGACCGCAAATTCGGAATCGGGGGTAGCTACACCTACGAAAATGTGGCACGTAAAAATATAAACCTGATAGGAAGCTATACTGACAAAATTAAAGAATATGAACTTTATTTTGGTGCGGTCAGGGAATTACAGCCCAAACTCGACTATTTCGGTGAAATAAGCTACCGGAAAAATGTTTTACGTCCCGACCGAATAGATTGGGACTCGATTACGCCGGATATTAACGAAACCTTTTCGGTAACCGCAGGAAGGGCGTTCACACTCTCAGACGACGATGCAATCAGGAGGATAGTTATAAGCCTGAGGTATAAAATGAAATCTCCCAGATACAAAGAATCTGTATACAACGAACATATCAAAGATATTCTCGTCCCGTATAAATATACCAAAAACCAGATGCTTCTTATGCAGCTGAGCCTTTTTCAGAACTCATACATGAGGGAATATATGGTTTATAATTTTGGTAATACAGAAGATATTGCGCAAGGATATAATATATCCACACAATTCGGATACAGCCGTTTTTCCGGTATGGATAATGCCTTTTATACATCGCTGAGTGCGTCATACGGGAGTAACGAAATTCTCAACGGTAATATTTATCTGACTTCTGCTATCTCTTCTTTTTTTGCTAAAAAGAAACCGTTCGGAGGTGTTTTCAAATTCAATTCGCGATATTTCTCCCCTCTCTTTAAATTTTCCGGATTAAGATTCCGGCAGTTCTTTTCCCTGGATTATTCAAAGCTGCTGCATCCTGACAGGTATCTGGGCGACCGTATTTATATGGGAGAACATACCACACTGAAAATGCGGGACTGGAGATACGATAAAAAGGGTACTGAATTTCTCTTGTTCAAATCTGAAACGGATATTTTTTCCAATTACGAAATTGCCGGATTCCGTTTCCTGTTCTATTCTTTCTTTGATATGGGCTGGATAAAGCAGGACAAAAAGCTTTTTCAGAATGATAATTTCAATTATGGGATAGGTGTAGGCTTAAGACTTCGCAACAATTTCATCGTGTTCAACACCATAGATTTGAAAATAGGTTTTTACCCGAAACTCGATCAAGGTGGTTTCAATAGTTTTTTCAAGGCAACTTCCTCTACTCCCGATATGTATCCTAACTTTACCCCCGGTATTCCCGAAGAGATTGTATTAGAATGAAAAGGAGAGGAACATTTTACATCAATCTATGGCTATTAGATATATTTTTTTCTGTAAAACCTCTTAGTCCCCCTCCCCGTTTACCCTCTGCTTGCAATTATTTTACTGTTTATGTTGTACCCGGCCTCCACTGTTAGAGGAAACATCTTTCCGCGTGGGATTTCCATAATATCTTACAGTTGCTCCACTATTGGCATGTGCCTTTATTTGATCCGAAACGGTTATATCTATACTGGCACCGCTATTGGAAGAAGCTTCCGCTCTTACAGCCTTTAACCCTTGCAGATTGATAGAAGAAGCGCTATTGTTGGATACTTTTACATAATCCGCTTTTCCGCTTATTTTCATGGAGCCTGCACTATTACCATCACATTTCACATTTTTTGCTTCCAGGTCTAAATTAATTTTGCCGGACGAATTGACATTTAATTTTATATCTCCTGCTGTGATCGTATTTGCGCCCTCTATCTTTCCCGATGAATTTGCTTCCAGCTTATCCAGATTACCAGCCGTTACCCGGACTTTCACTTTTCCCCGTCTATTTTTTCTGTTATTATCAAAACCGATATTCAGGGTTTTACCCTTTACATCCGTCTTTACGTAGGAGATATCATCCGGATTAGCTTCTACCGTGACAGATTCACTGCTGCCCTGAGCCAGCACCACTTCGATTCCACAACATACATTGATACTGCTAAAACTGCTTACATTACGTTTTTGAGTCATTTGCGCACTCAACGATATTACCGATAAAGAAACTAACAATGACAAAAAGCTAATTTTTTTCATAATGTTATTATATATATTTATTTATAATATGACTAAATGAACTCATAAAATGTTACAAAATAAAAATAATTATTCATTTTTTAACGAATCTACAGGATTAGTTGTAGCGGCTTTCCAAGTTTGGAATGATATTGTAACCACTGATAAAATAAGTACGACTATACCAGTATATATGAATATCCACCAGCTAATTGATATTTTATATGCAAAATTATCAAGCCATTTACTCATGGTATAATATGATATAGGAATTGCAATTACAAAAGAAATGATTATACTTTTTATAAAGTTGCGGTTGAGAAGTAAGACAATTTCGGTTACCGAAGCACCATTAATCTTT
>DQAM01000012.1:0-2387 GCA_003523545.1 Dysgonomonas sp. | reverse complement strand
CGAAGCACCATTAATCTTTCGAATACCAATTTCTTTCATCCGCATCAGGCAGGTCTGAAATATCTGTCCTAGTAATCCCATACAGGTAATAATCAAAGCAAGTAGCGAAAATATCCCAATGGCTTCTGCCTGTTGCATTTCTTTTTTGTAGAAAGCATTGAAGAATTCATCATAGAATGTAAAGTTGAAAGGGATATCCGGCGCTGTTTTTTTCCATATTTTTTCTATTTCACCGATTTGTTCCGGTACATTGCCCGGCATCAGACGAATCGACAAATTGTTATAGTTCATACGGTCAGAAAAGACGATACTCACAGGAGTTATCCGGGAATGTAATGATGATATATTGAAATCTTTTACAATACCTATGATATCGAAGCCTCCATTGTTATTAAATCTCTTCCCTTCATACGAACTCCATTCGGTTTGCTTATACGCTTCTTCGTTCAGATAACAGACCCTATCAAAATCACTTTCGGTAACTTCTCTACCCGATATCAATTCTATGTCCATTGTTTTCAGATAATCCAAATCGGCGCCGATACAATCCAATTGTATATCTAACGTTTTCCCATGATCATCTTTTTCGTTAAGTCCCATGCCATAGTTTATTATTCCCGCTGTACCTGTGCTCAAGCTGGAGTTCACCACGAAAGGAACTTGGTCTATGTCATGTTTTAATGTTTTTCCATCCTGACCGAAACTTAAACTTAATTTCACCAGATATTCTTTATCAAAGCCCATATCGGCATGTTGCAAATAGTTCAGTTGACGGTTTATAGTCAAAAGTCCCGCTAGTAAAACAATAGATACAATCAGCTGAAGGACAGTTAACACTTGTCGGACTCGCTGTTTACC
Organism: Dysgonomonas sp.; assembly: GCA_003523545.1. Classification (GTDB taxonomy): domain Bacteria; phylum Bacteroidota; class Bacteroidia; order Bacteroidales; family Dysgonomonadaceae; genus Dysgonomonas_A. The sequence goes on along the minus strand of DQAM01000012.1, from coordinate 1,529 downwards.
TAACCTGATACTTTTCTTACCAAGCAAACTCTGTATATCAAATTTAGATATGATATACAGAGGAGCGAGCGAGGCAAGTAAAACAACAACAACCAAAACAGCTAGCAATATAAAAACCATTTTGGAAGAAAATAGATTATATAGCTGCAGTTCTGTATCTAATAAAGATGATGCATAAGGCAAAGACACAATCATTAGTACAAGTGCCAATAAAAAAGACAAGAGTACAGTTAATGTTGTCTCCGTCACATAAAAAGCTCTTAGCTGCGGTATTGTTGCGCCATTTGTTATTCTTATCCCCATTTGTTTTAATGCAGACAACTGGCGTGATAAAGAAAAATTTATATAATTGAAAACCGATAGTAATAGAATTGATACTGCAATAGCGATAAAGACGAGTATACGGGTTTTACTGCCTGCTTCATTATTACTGGATTCTATATCCTCGGTCAGATAAATGTCTTTTAAAGACTGAAAATTAACACCTTCTGTGTCTGATTTATTCACAGGAAACGCACCATTAATAACCGCCATCGTCTGTTCGGGATTTGCCGATGGTGCGAGTGATATATATATTGATAAAGGATTGTAGCAGATATTATTATTACAATACATACTCATCCATAAGTCGGGATTATCTCCTGCATTAAGAAACAATTCGGGATTCATACTCGAGTTTGCCGGAGGATCTTCTACAATGGCGCTGATAGTCAGCGTCATTCGTTTCATTAAGTCGATCTGTTCTCCTACAACATCCAACCTTCCGAAAAGTTTTTCGGCAATCGTTCGTGTCAGTATTACAGAATTCCCATCCGTAAAAGGTTTCTCCGGATTCCCCTCCAATAGCTTTGTTGAGAACAATTTAAAATAATCGTTCGTTGTAGATGTTATTTTATTAAAAAGTACCGATTCATTTTTCTTTATATCTCTGATATATGATTCTATGCCCGTTCTAGTGTAAACAACAGGAACTGCCATCTCTATATCGGGAAACTGCTGTTTCAAAGCCAAAGCTAGTTCGCCATCCATCACAGCTTTATTATTTTTAGTATCTATCAGGCGGTACATATTTTGGTAACCAGGAAAGCAGGTATCGACCGAATACTCTCTTTGAATATATAGTGCAAGCATCATAAAGGCTGTCAGCCCTATAGCAAAGCCACTAATATTAAATATTGAAAACAATCTGTTTTTCTTCAACAGCGCAAAAGACGACCTCAAATGATATCGGATCATAATTTGTGATTTTATTTTTCAAGTTAACATAAGAGACACCGCAAAGCCGAATACCGTAACAAAGGTATATAGCTTATTGCGGGACAAGAATTTTAAATATAATTTTAAATCAATTAAATTCATTTCTGCCTTTTATATCAAATTTTATTCATTCTTAATGGAATCCACCGGGTTATTTATCGCTGCCCTCCAACTCTGGAAGTTCACTACCAGCAAGGTAATAACGAATATAACCAAGCCGCTTAGAGCAAATAACCACCAATAGACAGGTGTTTTGTAAGCAAAATTCTGCA
>DQAM01000016.1 GCA_003523545.1 Dysgonomonas sp. | reverse complement strand
AGGAAATCATTATTGAAATATGTCTCTTTTAACAAACTATATTCTAGGACTAACATGTTATCAGGTAAATCATCAGGTTCAATCAAATTCTCTTCAAGTAACAAAATTGAGGGTTGGGTTATATTTCTGAGAAGCGGTAACATGTAGTCAATATGCCTTTGATTTATACAATAAATCAAAATTCTATCCTTGTATGGCTTCAATAATTCTTCTAAAGGATGATCATCCGATTTTGGTTTTGCACTATTATTGAAACCAAGATCTATAGGCTGTATTAAATTATTAAGTTCTTCCTTATATAATGAATAAATATGCTCTATGCTATTCTCCTCTTTTCTCAGTTCATTATATCTATCCTTCCAATTATAAGTCCATAGGGAAGTATTATACAGATCAATAATCAATGAATCTTTTGTATTATACGGACCTAATAAAAATAATCCTTTATTACCAGCTTCCAACTCGTTGATATATTGCTGGCAGAATAAATATATTGATTGAAAAAATTCTTTATAAAATTCTCTTTGACTCATAATAATATATAATAAATAGAAAGTAATATTCATCAAAATTTAGCCGGACTCTATTTTTTATATAGAATTTTTATATCTAACATAAGCCTCAGCCATTATCCAATCGTATTCTGTATCTATATCAATTGAGGAATTAAATCCAGTTTCGATGATACTTACTGGCTCTGATAATAGCTGATTCTTCTCTAAGATATATTTTATTGGACTAGCATAAAAACTTCCGGTTTCGACAAGATATCCATCATAGTCAAAGCGAAGAGGCTTATTACTCAAATCATAATCTAATGATTCTCCATTAATACTCCACCTGAATTTTTTTTCTCTGTAACATGAAATATATGAGTTGTTTGCGTTAGATATATCTATATAGTGTAGCAATTTTATGATATCGTCTTTACAGAGAAAAGGTGATGTAGCTTGCATTAGTATAAAATAAGTGTCAGGGGTAAATTGCTTTTGGTGTATATCTAAGAATTCTGTTACAACATCAATAGATGGAGAGGCGTCTTGAGCGTTCTTTTCCAATCTATGAAAAATATTGACAAGACTTCCATATCTTTTATTTATTAAATTTTCTATAATAAGACAGTCGGTTGCAATCCAAACTGGAATGTCATAATTTATATCAATTAGAGTATCTAATATCCAAAATATCATTGGTTTTTCACCAAGTTTGCGAATATGCTTATTGGGAATTCGTTTACTTCCTTTACGAATAGGTATAAAAATCACTTTGTCTTTCAACATATTTATTGTTTTAATTCATCGTTCCTTCGGTCCAGATTTTACGTATGGGCATAAAGAATCTTTCGAGCAGAGAGATATCTTCGGTAATGATATCGGCCTGTGCTTTCATTTCGGGAAGATAGGGTAATTCTTTATTATAAGTTGTTTTTAATCCTTCAGGTAAGTTTATCTCTACCGTATAATAATCCATTCCCTGCTCATCCTTGACCGGTACCATAGATATATTGTTTACCCTTCCTTTGATGATACCGTATTCATTATCTGGGAAGTTTTCAAGACGTATATTTACTTTTTGTCCCGGCTTAACTTTACCCGAACGTTGTAATGGCATACGTGCTTTACCCATGATTTGGTTATTTTTTTCAGGGACTACAGAAAAAACGATTTCCCCGGCCGTTACATTTTGATTTTCGACCCAATAATTGGTAAAAGCAACTTCTCCCTGTATAGGAGATACAAGTGCATAGTTCAATTCCCAGCTTTGTATCTCAGACAATAGCTGGGCTATATATGTTTTTATCTGTGTTTCGAGTTGATTCTTTTTGTCCTGGTACTGATATTCGGTATCCAGCAGGTTCTCTTGCATCTGGGTTATTTGCATTTCGGTATTCTGGATGGTTGAGTATATATTCTCGAGCGAAAGATATCCTTGAAGATATTGGTTTCGGCTTGTTTCCAATTCTTCTGAAGAGATAACGCCTCGTTTGTTGAGAAGGGAATCTCGCTGATATTGTTTTTTGTTTAATTGAAACTGTTCTTTTACTATAGATTGTTGTCCTGCTATGGTTTTGTAATAAACCTGATACTGATTGATCTTTTCTTTCATAAAATCAATCTTTTGTGTATAGTATTGCAGTCTTTTGAATTGATGATAGTCAAAGAGTGTAATATAAAAACCAGAATATACAGACTGCATACTTCCCAGTTTCAGGTCTTTGGAAGGCAGGGTGATAATAGTATCTATTTTTTCATTTAATTGCTGTATATATGTTTTTAATATTTGTATATCATTCGAATTCGCGGGATTCTCTATTACGGCCATATAATCCCCGCATTCAACCAGTTGTTTATCCGCTACATCAAGATGTTGTATCTTGCCCGAAGTTCTTGCTACGATTGCAGCAGCAGGCGTACTTCCTGTAAGAGTCATAGAAGTAGTTATAACATCCGGATATTTGAAAACGGCACTACCGGTTAATCCTATGAGTATAATAATTGCTACAAGAGTTATGCCGCGCCTGAGAATCCATGAAGGTACACTGCCAAGTACTTCCTGAAACTCCTCGCTTCTAAGTTCGATATCTTTATTTATATCCATTCTATTTTTATTTTCTTTTGGCAATAAATTTCCGGTTTGCTGTTTCTGAAATTATTGTATCTTTTGTCATTGATAATTTATAGCTTTTAATTGATGATTTTAAGACCTACATTCCCAATTCGAGTTGATTTTTGACCAGAGTATAGTAAGCTCCTTTTTTTTGAGTAAGTTCTTTATGTGTACCCTCTTCAATGATTCTGCCTTTGTCCATCACTACGATGTTATTAGCATTTTGGACCGTGCTTAGCCGGTGAGCTACTATCACTACGGTCTTACCTTTATAAAAGGTGTCCAAGTTATCTAGTATGATCTTTTCGTTATTAGCATCCAGAGCATTCGTTGCTTCATCAAAAAACAGGAAGTCAGGATTTTTATAAACCGCCCTGGCTATAAGCAGGCGTTGACGTTGTCCCTGGCTGATGCCGTTTCCCTCCATGCCAATTTTAGTGTTATACTTTAAAGGTAATGATTCAATGAATTCTTTGATATTGGCGACCTCTACGGCATGGAGAAGTTTTTTCTTGTCCAGCCTGTCTTCACCTACAGCTATATTGTTAGCAACGGTATCAGAAAAGATAAACCCATCCTGCATGACAGCCCCCGACTTTTGCCGCCACAGATGAGGATTAATATCATCTATCGGAATGTCTTTTATCTTTATTTTACCTTTGTTAGGTTGATAAAAAGCCAGTAGAAGTTTTATCAGGGTAGTCTTACCGCTTCCGCTTGCTCCGACAATGGCAGTCACTTTGTTTTCGGGAATAGTCAGATTGATACCGTTTAATACATAATCTCTATCTGCTCCGTCATAACTGAAAAACAGGTCCTCAATAAGAAGAGTTTTGTTATCAGGCAGTGCATTTATTTTCGAATCAATGGTTTGTTCTTCATCTTCTTTATTGTGTATCTCATTCAGGCGCTCAAGGCTTATCTTAGCATCCTGGGCTGCTTGCACAAAGCCTATGACCTGAGTGATAGGCCCCGATAATTGACCTATTATATAACTTACAGACATCATCATACCCAGAGTCATATCTCCCTCTATTACCGAGCGGGCGGCAATGAAAGATATAAATAAGGAAGTCGTCTGGCTGAAAATTACAGAACCCATCTGCTGGTACTGTCTAAGAGCTAAACCCTTTATGCTGATCTTAAAAAGCTTTACCTGTATTCTTTCCCATTTCCATCGCTGCTGCTTTTCACAGTTGTTGAGTTTTATCTCCTGCATACCGGTGACGATCTGCACTAGA
>DQAM01000181.1 GCA_003523545.1 Dysgonomonas sp. | reverse complement strand
GAAAGGTAATACACCTGTTTCGGATGCCACTACCATAGTATCGTTATGTGTAATGAGATAACGGGCAGGGCGAAGGCCGTTTCTATCCAGTAATCCTCCTGCATAACGTCCGTCCGAGAAAAGGATTGTCGCAGGACCGTCCCACGGTTCCATTAATATACTGTGGTATTCATAAAAGGCCTTTAAATCTCTGGAAATAGGATTCTTATCGTTCCAAGATTCGGGAACCATCATAGACAGGGCGTGAGGTAAGGATTTTCCTGCCATCACCAGAAATTCGAGTACATTATCGAAAGAAGCACTGTCGCTCATACCGAATTGTACGATAGGCCATATTTCGTTCATGTCGCCGATTGCTTCCGATTTTACAATACTTTCGCGGGCTTCCATCCATAGGCGGTTTCCTCGTATGGTGTTTATCTCACCATTGTGTCCTACCATGCGGAACGGTTGTGCCAAATCCCATGTCGGGAATGTATTGGTACTGAAACGTGAATGCACCAACGCAATACCACTGGTAAAATGAGGATTGGATAAATCGGGGAAATAATGCCTCAATTGCAGAGAGGTAAGCATTCCCTTATATATAATTCTTTTTGTCGATAAACTCACGACATAAGAATTACGTTTGTCTTTGAGAGTGGAATTCAGGATAGACTTTTCTATTTTTTTGCGAAGTAAATAGAGTCTCATTTCCAATTGTTCCTGCGTAAATTTCTCGCCTGTGATGAATAACTGTTTTATGGTAGGTTCATTCGCACGGGAAATTTCTCCCAAGATGTCGCTGTTTACAGGTACGTCACGGATTGCCAGCAGGTCTAAGCCTTCTTTTTGTATCTGGTCTTTCAATGCAACCATAAAAATATCGGCTTCTACTTCATCTTTGGGCAAAAATACGAGACCTGTGCCGTAACGGCCCTTTTCGGGGACAGGTATCCCTTGTAACAAGATGAACTCGTGAGGTATCTGCAACATGATTCCTGCACCGTCACCCGTCTTATTGTCGGCGCTTTCAGCACCCCGGTGTGTCATATTCTCAAGCACTTGCAAGCCATTTTCTACAATGCTATGTGATTTAGCGCCTTTCAGATGGAGCACAAGCCCGACACCGCACGCATCGTGTTCGTAGGTGGGGTCATAAAGTCCATACTGTTTAGCTAATGATAAGTCTCGCATATTCTTAGTTGATATAATGAGTAAAAATATTTTATTTTTTAATCAAAATGGTAGTTTGGTTTGCAAATATACGACTTTTTTATTATTATATATCATTTTGCGTATCTAAAATATATTTGTATTGAAAAAGAGCTAATTATAATGTGTGTTTTACTCAATTTGATTTATAATTTTTGAAATAAATTGAAAAATGATTTTGTATTTGATATATTTGTGTATATTTGTCAATTATTTATTTCTTTTTATTGAATAATTGATATGTGTGGATTTGTCGGAGCTTTTGAATTAAGTCAGGATTTGGAGGGTATGCGTACCCAGGTTCTGAAGATGGCTAAAAAAATACGTCACCGTGGACCCGATTGGTCGGGTATATATTGCGGTGAAAAAGCTATTTTAGCTCATGAAAGGTTGTCCATTGTCGGGGTGGATTCGGGTAAACAGCCTTTATATAATAAGGATGGAAATCTAATTCTGGCTGTGAATGGAGAGATATATAATCATCAAAATATACGAAGCCGGTTCGAAAACTCTTATAAATTTCTTTCTAACTCAGACTGTGAAGTTATTCTTCCTCTATATAAAGAAAAAGGAGTAGGGCTGTTTGAAGAATTGAACGGAATATTCGCATTTGCTCTTTATGACAGCGAAAATGATGAGTATCTTATCGGTCGTGACCATATGGGGATTATTCCTTTATATATGGGATATGACCCTGCCGGACAGCTTTATGTCGCCAGCGAATTAAAAGCTTTAGAGGGTGTTTGTAAAAATATTAAGGAATTTCCTCCGGGACATTATTATTCCAGTAAAGATGGGAAGCTGACTCAATGGTATAAACGCGATTGGACGGAATACGGCAATGTGAAAGATAACATAACCGATATTGCTGATTTGAGAAAAGGCTTGGAGGATGCTGTTCATCGTCAGCTCATGTCGGATGTTCCTTATGGAGTTTTGTTATCGGGAGGTTTGGATTCTTCTATAATCTCGGCTATTGCCAAGAAGTATGCTGCCCGGCGTATCGAGAATAATAATGAAACCGAAGCTTGGTGGCCACAATTGCATTCTTTTGCTGTGGGGCTAAAAGGTGCTCCTGATTTGGTTGCAGCCCGTAAAGTTGCCGACTATATAGGAACGGTTCATCATGAGATTCATTTTACGGTCGAAGAAGCTCTCGATGCCCTCAGTGATGTGATATATCATATCGAAACGTATGATGTAACTACAGTCCGTGCTTCTACACCTATGTATCTGTTGGCTCGTTATATCAAGTCGATGGGCGTAAAAATGGTATTGTCAGGTGAAGGTTCGGACGAATTATTCGGCGGTTATTTATACTTCCATAAAGCGCCTGATGCTAAGGCATTACATGACGAAACAGTACGTAAGTTGGATAAACTGCATCTTTATGACTGCTTACGTGCTAATAAATCATTGGCGGCATGGGGAGTGGAAGGTCGTGTCCCGTTTCTTGATAAGGAATTTATGGATATAGCTATGCGGATAAATCCTCAGGATAAAATGTGTACAGACGGGCGTATTGAAAAACATGTGCTTCGCAAGGCTTTTGAAGATTATCTGCCCGAAAGCGTTGCATGGCGTCAGAAAGAACAGTTTTCGGATGGTGTAGGGTATAGCTGGATAGATTCATTGCGCGAAATGGCAGAGAAAAAAGTTTCGGATAAACAGATGGGAAGAGCTTCAGAACGCTTCCCTATTAATCCCCCGATGTCGAAGGAAGAGTATTGGTATCGTACCATGTTCGAGGAACATTTTTCTTCAGCTTCTGCTGCTAAGACAGTACCATCGGTTCCATCTGTAGCATGTAGCAGTGCGGTAGCCCTGGAATGGGATGAGTCTTTTAAAAACCGGATTGACCCATCGGGACGTGCAGTGAAATCAGTGCATTCAGAAGCATATTGAGAAATTGAGATTTACTGATGATAATATGGTTAAGATATATGCCGGTCGGCATATATCTTATTATTTTGTATTCATCAAATATTCAATTATTTTTCTCATATCACCTGATTTCTTTATGTTTAGTTTTTGACTTTTTATATAATCTTTGATCATGGATTCATCAGTATTGAAAGCTTTAGACAGAGATTTGCTGGAATCTAGTTTTTTAAAGTCATTTCCTTCTTTAATATAGAATGTATAATTTTCTTCT
>DQAM01000482.1 GCA_003523545.1 Dysgonomonas sp. | reverse complement strand
GTCAGGATTACTTTTTCATCAGATGCTTTTCGGACATGCTGTTTCAAAGCCATAGCTGCTTTGATCTCAGGAAATGCCTTTGGAAAAAGGCTTTGTATGCTGTCTATTCTGATTAGAGCTTCATCATATTCACCAGACTGATAAAGCCTGTTTATCTCTTCCATATAAAGTGAAGCTTCTTTGTTTTGTTTATCACTACAAGATGTGAGGGAGGTAAGTAATAAAATAATGACAGATATAGTATTTATTTTCATAAATGGTGAGGTTTATAAATGATAGCAGCTGCTATGCTGCTGATACTCGCAAAAATAATATTATTTTACAGCATTTATGGCTTATTGTTGTAATTTTGTGTTTTCTAAAATTAATTTTGATGTATTTAGATCAGGAAAAAATAGATAAGCATATTTCTGGGGATATATTTGATGTCATCAGACGGACGGCAGATGAGCTTCAGCTCGAATGCTATGTCATCGGCGGTTATGTTCGTGATATATTCCTTCATCGCAAATCTAAGGATATTGATATTGTAACCGTAGGTAAAGGAATAGAATTGGCTGAGGCAGTAGCTTCAAAACTGGGCAGAAGGACCAAACTATCAGTTTTCAGGAATTTTGGTACAGCACAGATAAAATACAAAGATATAGAAGTGGAATTTGTCGGAGCCCGTCGGGAGTCATACGAACGGGGTTCCCGTAAACCTTTTGTAGAAGATGGAACACTTGAGGATGACCAAAACCGCAGAGACTTCACTATTAACGCTCTGGCTGTATGCCTTAATAAAGAGCGGTATGGTGAACTGTTAGATCCTTTCGGAGGCCTTGAGGATTTGGAAAATTGTATTATACGTACACCTCTCGACCCGGATATAACTTTTAGCGACGATCCTTTGCGTATGATGCGTGCCATCCGATTTTCAAGTCAATTAGGTTTTGATATAGAACCTGAAACATTTGATGCTGTCGGCAGAAATAAAGACCGTATAGAAATTGTCTCGAAAGAACGTATTATTGATGAGCTGAATAAGATCGTTCTGTCTCCCAAACCTTCTGTTGGGTTTGTATTATTGGATAAAACCGGTTTACTGGAACTGATATTTCCGGAACTAACGGCACTAAAGGGTGTAGAAACTAAAGAAGGCATAGGCCATAAAGATAATTTTTACCACACCCTGATGGTTTTGGATAATATTTCGCGGAATACAGATGATTTATGGCTGAGGTGGGCGGCTATCTTGCACGATATCGCCAAACCAGCGACAAAACGCTGGGATCCTAAACAGGGATGGACTTTTCACAACCATAATTTTATAGGTGAAAAAATGGTACCCAAAATTTTTGGACGTATGAAGCTGCCGTTGAATGAAAAAATGAAGTATGTCCAAAAACTAGTTGGATTACATATGCGTCCTATTTCGTTAGTCGAAGATACAGTAAGCGATTCGGCCGTGAGGCGGCTGCTGTTTGAGGCAGGTGACGATATAGATGACCTGATGACTTTATGCAATGCGGATATTACATCGAAAAATCCGGAAAAGGTAAAACGCGTACTTAGAAATTTTGAAACTGTACGTCAGAAAATGAAGGATATAGAAGAGAAAGATCATGTCCGGAATTTTCAGCCTCCAATCGATGGGCAGGAGATTATGGAAATATTTGGAATACCTCCGGGAGAATTGGTCGGCAGATTAAAAACTTCTATTAAGGATGCCATACTGGATGGAGTGATACAAAACGAATATGAATCTGCATATAATTACCTGCTAAAGAAAGCCGGCAAATTAGGATTATCACCTGTTAAATAAATCTTCTCTTTGGGTTTATGAAAATAGTGTTACTTGCCATAGGAAAAACGGATGCTTCTTATTTTTTAGAAGCTATCCGTGAATATGAAAAAAGACTGCATCATTATATACCGTTCGAATTGCAGATAATCCCTGATATTAAGAATGTAAAAAACCTTACTCACGATCAGCAAAAAGAAAAAGAAGGGGAAATGATTTTAAAAAACATTCTTCAAGGCGATTCTGTAGTACTTTTAGATGATAAAGGCCGGAAATTTACCTCAGTACAGTTTGCATCTTATATTGAAAAAAAGACACATGTAGTAAATAAAAGAATGGTTTTTATAATTGGCGGCCCTTACGGGTTCTCCGAAACGGTATATAATAGAGCTGACGAAAAGATCTCCTTATCCAGTATGACTTTTTCCCATCAAATGGTACGTCTTATATTTATAGAACAACTCTATAGGGCTATGACCATCCTTAATAACGAGCCTTACCACCATGAATAACCTCATATAAATCGGAATTTCGAAACTGTTAATTTTTTTAGTGTTTAACGAATTAATTTATTGTTTTTTTTGAATCTGAACTAAAAGCAATATCTTTGCTCTTGTCTGGAATTTCTTGAAAAAGTGAGATTGTTGATATTCAGTAAAATAAGTTTAATTAAATAGGGTAATTGATTTATATATAGCTGTTTGTCGGTTTTTTGAAATGTGAGAATATAATATTCCGGATTATTGCCTGTGTCGAGAATATGGATGAAATATAACCCAGGGATACTGCTTAATGCCCAAGTTAAGGATATGGAGTCTTTATCGGAAACTA
>DQAM01000177.1 GCA_003523545.1 Dysgonomonas sp. | reverse complement strand
CGCTCTTCCGATCTTTCCAAACCGTAAAATCCGCTGACCATATCAGCTGTCCGTTTGTTGCCGACGATCTGCACATTCGGATATTTGGTCCTCAAAAGTCCTAAAGAACCTGAATGATCGGGTTCCATATGATTGATAACAACGTAATCCAGATCGCGTCCGTTAAGAGCAGAATCTAATTTTTCGAGAAATACGTCGGAATAACAAATATCCACGGTGTCGAAAAGTGCGGTTTTTTCATCTACCAGAACGTAAGAATTGTAAGAAACTCCTTTCGGTAAAGGCCATAAGTTTTCGAACAAAGCTTTAGTCCTGTCATTGACCCCTACATAAAAAAGGTCATCTATTATTTCGATTGCTTTTAACATATCAATTATTGTTTAGTTTGTTTTTTCTTTTTTAAAGCATCATAGATCAGGTATATTCCCCAAATCACAAACGGCAGGCTCAATAGTTGTCCCATGTTGATGCCTATCGTAGCTATCATCTGCACTTCGAAAGGTTCCTGCACATTTTTAAGAAACTCGATGAAAAACCTTGACAGGAAAATACCAATCAGGGAAATCCCCAGGATAAGACCTGTTTTTTCTCTGGCAGAAGTTTTATAAAAGAGATACAATCCTAATCCGAATATGATGAAATAAATAAGCGCTTCATAAATCTGCGTAGGATGGCAGGGAAGACTTCCCGATCCACCCATTTCGATGGGTGCCGACCACATCCTGTCCCTTACGAAATTGAATCCCCAGGGCATAGTTGTAGGACCTCCGTATACTTCTGAGTTCATAAGGTTTCCTAAGCGGATGAATGTTGCCCCGATTGCAACTCCTACCACCAGCCTGTCGAGCGTCCTGATAGACATTTCGTATGTCATATGTACCATGGATACACAGATACCTATAAACAGGCCCATAAATGTAAACTGATAGAGGAGGAGGTCGAGAGCCGATTCAGCTCCGGTAACCAGCTTGTATATGAAATAGCAGGCCGCACCGGCAGCTGCGCCTATCAATGAAGATAACCCCAGATTTTTCCAGTTCATCTTCTTTCCGGTAACCTTTAGTGAATAAAGGCAGACCCCGATAGTCATACCGATAGCACCTCCATGGCTTGCCAGGCCGCCTTCCCATATTTTTAAAAGTTCAATAGGATTGGAAAGATAATAAGCCGGGTCATAGAATAAACAATGTCCCAGACGGGCGCCTATAATCAGGCAGATCAATACATGCATAAACAGAGAGTCGAACCATTTTTCCGGCAGTTTCTCGTATTTGTACATGCGGTTTACGACTATGGATGTCAGCAGGATGCCTATGGCCCACAACAGTCCGTACCACCGCACTTCACGCCCTAGGAAATTAAATAATTCGGGATTTACATCCCACGTAATATATGCGAGCATACTTTTTCTTTTGTATTGTTATGATTATGAAAATCCATTCTTTTTACCTACAAGACGCAAATATACAGAAAAATATATTGAAAGGCAGATACATTCACCGATAATTATATTTGCTGTAACCTTCGGCAAAATCTGTTTATTATAACATCTTAAACGCATTTATGATTTGATAATCATTGATTTTAGTCTTATCTTTGGAATAATTATAAATTTAGGTTTTTTTGATTTATGGAGTGGCAGAGGCTGTTGTCTTCGAAACGTTTCGGGATGGAAGAATTCCACGACGACCGGAGACATGATCGTACAGATTTCCAAAGAGACTATGACCGTCTTATATTTTCATCTCCTTTCAGAAGGCTGCAAAACAAAACCCAGGTATTTCCCCTTCCCGGCAGTGTGTTTGTGCATAACCGGTTGACACACAGTCTTGAGGTGTCTACGGTGGGGCGTTCTATCAGCTTGATTATATCCAAAGCATTACGGAAAAAATACCCGGATTCGCCTGCTCCTTTTGAAGAAATAGGATCGATAGTTGCGGCTGCTTGTCTAGCGCACGATTTAGGTAATCCTCCCTTCGGACATTCGGGTGAAAAAGCTATATCCACTTATTTCTCAGAAGGAGAAGGAAGTATTTTGCGGGATGAGATATTGAAAGAGGGCAGGAGATGGGAAGATTTTATCAATTTCGATGGAAATGCCAATTCTATACGCTTGCTTACTCATCAGTTTGCAGGACGCCGTAAGGGTGGTTTTGTCATGACGTATTCTACCCTGGCATCCATTATAAAATATCCGTTTTCGTCCGAACTGGCTAATGGTAAAGGAAAATTAGGATTTTTCGAATCTGAGGAGCAGGGAGTTATCCGTATTGCCGAAGAATTAGGCATGCACCGGAAACAGGATAAACCGCTTGAATTGGCACGTTATCCTCTGGTATTTTTGGTGGAGGCGGCAGACGATATATGTTATAAGATTATGGATATTGAAGATGCGCACAAGCTTCATATATTCACTACGGAAAAAACAATAGAACTTTTTATGAATTTTTTCCCTCCCGAGAGGCAGGCAAAAATGAGAAAAGTATTGGATCTTGTCAATGATGTAAATGAACAGCTTGCTTATCTCCGCTCTAACGTTATAGGACTTCTGGTAGAAGAATGCGCGCAGGTCTTTTTAGACCATGAAGAAGAAATTCTGGCAGGCACGTTCAGCACCCCGCTTATTAAGAAAATACCGGAACAGCCCTGTAATGCTTACCGGACATGTACCGACTACAGTATAAAATACATTTATAAAGCAAAAGACGTATTGGATATTGAACTGGCAGGTTACCGCATCATCGGATTGCTGCTGGATACACTAATCAATGCCATCCGAAATCCGGATAAAGCTTATTCTCAATTGTTGTTGAGCAGGGTGCCCGATCAGTATGAAGTACATTCTGAGTCCCTTTATACCCGTACCTTGGCTGTTTTGGATTATATTTCCGGAATGACGGATATTTACGCGCTCGACCTTTACCGGAAAATAACAGGGATGAGTCTTCCTGCTGTTTAGACCATTTTTCTCATTTAATAAATTGTAGTTTTTACTCATATACCGGTAAAGTTACAAGGGGTGTAGGAATCTGCTTTTTAGTAATAATTACAACCAATGCATTATTTTCTATAGCGCTTTTTGATAAACCATATTTTGATGGATCTTCTATTTCTGATGCACTTAATTCAATGGTATCATTTGCAGAAAGATCAGGATTATAATAGAAAAAGTGTATAGAATCCTTTTTTTCAGGTGTTACAACAAAGTCAAAAAAATCGTCCTTACCTCCAAAAGAACTTACTATTCCATTATCACATGATAAAGCCTCGTCTGGATAAAAATTTATTGCTTTGATTTTTGTTGAGACTCCGACTTTTAAAGAATCTGATTCAAAATTCAGTATTGGCAATTCTCTTTTCCTGTTAGAAAAATTCATAATTCCACTTTTATAGAAAATACTACGTTTGAAAACACCATCTTTATAATACTCGTCCCATGCTCCTTCTTTTTTGGAATTCCAAATTTCTCCTTTTTCTTTT
>DQAM01000178.1:1196-6685 GCA_003523545.1 Dysgonomonas sp. | reverse complement strand
GAATCGACAGGAATAGATTTTCTCAAAGTCTGCACTCCGTAAAATACGGCGGCATCGCTTGCCCCGTTAATAACGGCTGACTTCGAATCTACTTTCAGATTATATGCTTCTTTATTTTCATTGGCATAATCATTTCTGAGTATAATCCCGTTATCTGCTGTTTCCTTATCTGTAGCGGCTAAGGTCATTCCTGTTGCAAACTGTATATATTCAGACAAGAATTGTGCCGTTTTTTGCAGTTTTTCGTTTCCGGCAGGATAGACGATTTTAGTTGAACTTTTGACTGTAAAACCTTCTCCTTCTCCCATATTAATACTCTGAGGAAGGGGAATTACATTATAGTCGGCCGTAACAACCGGCTTGCTATCTGCACAGGAAGATAACGATACAAGCACTACCAGTGAAAAAATAATTGATAAATTTTTCATCGTAATCAAATCAGTTAATAATTATATACTAAACATTCTCTCTATTCTCCTGTACTTAATACAAACCTTCCGGCTTAAAAATCGAACATGTCATCTATTCCGCCCGCCTGCTGAATTTCTATGCTATCTGCACTCATCAGGGAGTCATTAAGAACTGACGATGCGCCCTGGCAAGGATTAAGATTTCCGTCGACTTTATTGAATTCAACATCTGCAGAGTATCCCAGGTTAGGATCTGCATATACTTTCTGCATAAACATACCGAATACAGGAAGAGCTGCGGCTGCCCCTTGTCCTTCATTCATACTGTCGAAGTGAATAGTAGGTTCTTCTCCACCTACCCATGTACCGCCTATCAATTGCGGTGTAAACGCCATAAACCAAGCATCGGAGTTACTGTTGGTCGTACCCGTTTTAGCACCCATAGGGCCTTTCAGATTGAACCGCCATCTCAAACGGCTACCCGTTCCTCCATCCACTACTCCGCGCAGCATATCGATCATCTTGACATATGTAAGTTCACTGAATACTTCATGTACGCGGGGTTCAAAGTTGGCGATTATATTGCCGTGCTGATCTTCGATACGGGTTACATATAGCGGCGAAGTGCGTATTCCTTTATTTACGAAAGCAGAATATCCGCCTACCATTTCAGCGATGGTTATCTCCGGAGTACCCAGAGACATGGATACTACGGGGTCTATTTTACCTGTCACGCCATAGGCGCGAAGCATCCGCACAAAATTATACGGAGATGTACGCCCCATCAGGTAAGCAGTTACCATATTATCGGAAGCCTGTAATCCCCATTTAACCGATACTGTTTCACCGATCTTTGCAGAACGTATCCCTCTCGGAGTCCACGGCTTCCCGTCTTCGGTCATAAGCGTGACCTGATCGTATGTCCATTGGTCGCAGGGCGTCATTCCCTCTTCCATCAGAAGGGAGTACAGAAACGGTTTCACGGTAGAGCCTATCTGCCTGCGTCCCGAATTTACCATATCATATTGGAAATATTTGAAGTTCGGCCCTCCTACATAAGCTTTGACCTGACCATTAGGCTCCATTGCCATGAAACCTGAACGGAGGAAGCTTTTATGATACCGGATCGAATCCAAAGGCGTCATGACCGTATCCACCTCTCCTTCCCAGGAAAATACCTTCATGTCCACCGGTTTACGGAAGGCCTGAAATATTTGATTTTCACTGGCACCGCTGTCTTTCATCTTACGGTAACGCTCGGTCTGCCTCATTGCTTTATCGAGCAATTCGTCTACTTTCTTCGATTCCGAATAGGAATAAGGAGCATACGATTTACCTCTTTTTTCCTTGTTGAAAGCCGGCTGTACCGTTTTCCGCATATGTTCTTCTATCGCTTCTTCTGCATATCCCTGCATACGCGAATCGATAGTCGTGTATATTTTTAATCCGTCCGTATATAAACTATACGGTTTACCGTTCGGTTTTTGATTCTTCTCACACCATCCGTAAAGAGGGTTCGTCTCCCACTCTACCGAATCCCTTTTGTATTGCTCGAGCTGCCAGCCTGCATAATTGGATAGCACAGGTTTTTTTGCAGTCATTGTCAGACGGAGATATTCGCGAAAATAAGGAGCCAATCCATCCTTGTGGTCAACTTTTACATAATCGAGTACCAAAGGACGTTGTTTCAATGAATCAAGCTGGGTTTTGGTAATATAATCTGCCTTATACATCTGATCGAGCACAACGTTCCTTCTTCCCTTAGTAGCATCCGGCCTGCGGCGTGGATTAAACTGGGAAGGATTTTTACACATACCTACGAGCGTAGCGGCTTCTTCAATGCTTAATTCGATAGGCGTTTTATTGAAATAAACCTTTGATGCCGACTGTATCCCGACCGCATTGTTCAGGAAATCGAATTTATTAAGGTACAGGTTGATTATCTCTTCTTTAGTATAGTATCTTTCCAACTGAACCGCAATAACCCACTCTATCGGTTTTTGCAGTACACGGTCTACCACACTCTTCACAGGTTCAGAATACAATAATTTCGCCAATTGCTGGGAAATAGTACTTCCACCACCGCCGCTTTCCTGTTGCAAAATCCCTCTTTTGACAACCGCCCGTGCCAAAGCATAAGCATCTATACCCGAATGATCGTAATAACGCACATCTTCGGTTGCTACCAATGCCTGCACCAGATAGGGTGAAAGCTGATCGTAACTCGAGTAAATACGGTTTTCCCTGCTTTGGGAGTATGTACCTAACAGTTTACCGTCTGCCGAATACGCCTGGGACGCATATTTATCTATGGGATTCTCGAGGTCTTCTATCGGAGGCATGTATCCTATTGCTCCTGAAGCTATTAGCGCAAAAACCAACACAACAGACAGAACACCTGCACCGAATATAATCCAGAGGATTTTAACGATAGACTTTTGTTTCGAACCCGATTTCTCTTTCTTTTGTTCTTGTTTATCCATATTCTTTCAGAAAACTAAAAAAATGCCCCCGTCTCAATAGACATACATTTTAACCTGCGAAAATAATCAAAAAGGCTTAAATATCATGCAAGTTGAATTTAGTTTTATAAAAGCTTAAGAAACAATATTCTTACGTGCACGTTTCTTTGAGTTATTTTTAATGTGCTTCCTGTAGAAAATATAGTATCCGGTCAGGGGTAGTGTTGCCCCTATAATACAGGCCAGGCAGGTAAGTATACGAACGATTATGCCGCCGAATGCTCCTACATGAAGAGCATACGCCCAGGTCATAAGTTTAGAAACAGATTTCTGCTCCGAATAAATAACGGAACTGGTAACTTCACCCGAACGCTTATCGAAAATATATCTGTCGGTTGCCCTCAGGTGGGGAGCATCAGACCCTAGCACAGTAGCGGAACCATCAGCTATAGTTATATAATCGTAACTTTTTACTTTACCGGCTACATGGTCGAACGCCTGCTGCCATACAGCAGCATTCACCGTTTCTTTTTCTTTCTTCTCCCCTCTTCCGCCACCTCTCGAATGTCCTGCGCCGGATTGCTGAACTTCTACGCCAAAGAGTCTTGCCACGCTGTTCCTATACCATTCGAAAGACCACATCAGACCTGTAAGTGAACAAACCAGTAATAAAATGGAAGCGTACATACCCAATGCAATATGGATATCATATAAAAAACGTTTCATGCCATTTTTTGTCTTTATACGGAAACGGGCTTTGAGGCGCTTTTTATCCGAAGGAACCCACCAGACGAGCCCTGATATAATAATGAACACGAATAAAATCGTTGCTATGCCCACCGTATATTTTCCCCATGTCCTTGTCCCGTCCATCATCCAGCGGTGCAGCGACAGCATCACATAAAAGAATCCTTCACTATACTGCGACTGCCCTGTAATTTCTCCTGTATATGGATCGACATAAGCCCAGACACGAAAACCTTCTGCCAGTGTCGCTGTATAAGTCCTATCGGGGTCCGAGGTCACTTTGATGCTGGCAACAGTATTGTCTTTAAGCTGCTGGTTAACCATCGGCACCAGCTTGTCGAGCGGAATTTTTTCCTTTCCTGTTTCTTTTACAAAATAACGTTCGGGATAACAGATTTCAAGAATTTCTGCCTGAAATGTCAGAATAGCGCCTGTAAGGCACAACATAGTAATTATAAGGCCTGCCGGTATCGACAGCCAAATGTGTATCTTCTTAATAAACCTTCTCATTCTCTCAATCTAATTACATAAAAAAACCGATGCTATGAGCATATTCACAACATCGGATTATTTTTTGTCATCAAGTTAGTAATTTATATAAAAGTCAATTCATATACGTTTTACTTTGCAAATATCCGGATAATATCAACGGGATGCAATCGCAAGAAATAATGAATTTTAGAATGAAAAATCCCTATTTGTAGGGATAGGCTCTAATAAGCGACACTTTCGTGAAGTGCAACGGGCCTGGTAATCTCCTGCCTGCCTGCAAAAGAAGATAGATATACAGTAGGCCTGTATATATTATAATGGTGGTGTGTATTTATCACCAGGTCGACTATACCGTCGCTGTCGATATCCCCTACAAACATAATTTCGAATTCGGCATCATCGAGGAAAGGCGTAGCTGCCAATAACTGTGTCTTTTTTTCTCCTACCATTTCTGCCTCTAGGTAAAGACGGTAATTATGGATAACCTTTTCCTGGGGGTCCCATTCGGCATTTATGACCTCACCTTCCGCATACAATTTATATTTTATAGAATTAAATTCAAAATCAATACTTCCTCCCGGCCTTATTACTATACCCTGCAATTTGGGATCATACTTAACGTCGCCGGATTTTAGATTCGCATCTCTGCTGATAAGGATTATAGCTTCGTCTATATTAATGGTGGAAACATCCCATCCTGTCCATGTAGACTCATCGTCTTCCCTCAAATCGACCATCGGATCATAGGCCGGGCGCATTACCAGCACAGCGGACGATACATAATACCCGCTCTGCGACTTGAACAAGCCGTACCATTTCATATTTTCCATGTCTTTGGAAGCTTCATCCTGATGTAATGTCCGCGTAATTATTGCTTTGAGAGGGAGGCCCGTGGCAGGCGGATACAAGCTGCGTACAAAATCTTTCTTTTCTTTTTCTGCATAAGCCTGCGTAAGCGAATCGCCCTCTATCCTTATTCTGTTTTTAACAATAGTATCTTCTCTTATCTTACCGGTCTTGGAGCACGCCAGTAAAACAAGACAAGACAACATCAATATTATTATCTTTTTCATTCCTTTAAGCAAAGTTAAAAGAAAAGATAGAATACAACTTAAAACTATTTCAATAAAACAAAAAAAAGAAGTATTTTTGCCGGGTAAATTCAAAAATACAAAAAAGTTAACTACATATTACTTATTAAATTTAAAAAAATAAAAACATGAGAATCGAACGTATTTTCGCACGTGAAATTTTGGATTCAAGAGGAAATCCCACTATCGAAGTAGACGTAACTTTGGAGTGTGGTGCTTTCGGACGCGCAGCTGTTCCTTCAGGAGCATCTACCGGAGAACATGAAGCTTTGGAGCTTCGCGACGGT
>DQAM01000178.1:0-1020 GCA_003523545.1 Dysgonomonas sp. | reverse complement strand
GACGGTGACAAAAAACGTTATGGAGGTAAAGGTGTGCAAAAAGCTGTAGAAAACGTAAACAAAGTGATCGCTCCTGCTTTGGAGGGTCAATGTGCGTTGAACCAGGTTGACATCGACCACAAAATGATCGAATTGGATGGTACTCCTACTAAATCAAAATTAGGTGCAAATGCTATTCTGGGTGTTTCTCTTGCTGTAGCTAAAGCGGCTGCTAATTATCTTGATATTCCTTTGTATCGTTATATCGGTGGAACTAATACTTATGTTCTTCCGGTTCCTATGATGAATATCATCAACGGAGGTTCTCACTCTGACGCTCCTATCGCATTTCAGGAATTTATGATCCGTCCTGTAGGCGCATCTTCATTCAAGGAAGGTTTAAGAATGGGTGCTGAAGTATTCCACGCTTTGGCAAAAGAATTCAAAGGCAGAGGCCTTAGTACAGCCGTAGGTGACGAAGGGGGCTTCGCTCCGACATTAGCAGGTACCGAAGATGCTTTGGATTCGATCATGAAAGCTATCAAAGCTGCAGGATACGAACCGGGCAAAGACGTTACCATCGCTCTGGACTGTGCTTCTTCTGAATTCTATGACAAATCAGCTAAAGTTTATGATTATAGCAAGTTTGAAGGCGCGGAAGGTAAAAAACGTACGTCTCAGGAACAAGCTGAATATTTGAAAGCTCTGACAGAAAAATATCCTATCGATTCTATCGAAGACGGTATGGACGAAAACGACTGGGACGGATGGAAAGCTCTTACCGATATGATCGGCGGCAAATGCCAGTTGGTAGGTGACGACTTATTCGTAACTAATGTAGATTTCCTGAAAAAAGGTATAGAAATGGGTTGCGGCAACTCTATCCTTATCAAAGTTAACCAAATCGGTTCATTGACTGAAACTTTGAACGCTATCGAAATGGCTCACCGTGCAGGTTATACTTCTGTAACTTCTCACCGTTCGGGCGAAACTGAGGATTCTACAATTGCAGATATTGCAGTTGCTACTAACTCAGGACAA